>CALHHQ010000244.1 GCA_938030645.1 uncultured Rhizobiaceae group bacterium | reverse complement strand
TTGGTTTTCATGCAATACGACGATCATTGTTGTTCAAACTGACCAGTGCTTGGCCAACGGCCGCTGAAATTTCTGCAACACCTGCATCACCGCCACGCTCTGTTGAAACGAGCGTTCCTTCTGCAAATGCATCATCAACTGCGGAACGCAGGAACAATGCCGCGCGATCATAATTTTTGTTGCCTTTTTCAACGGCCAACCATTCCAACATCATCGCGCCAGAAAGGAACATCGCTGTTGGGTTGGCTTTTCCTGTTCCAGCAATATCAGGTGCTGAACCATGGCATGGTTGGAAAACAGCGTGTTCGTCTCCGATGTCAGCAGATGGGGCCATCCCTAAGCCACCAATCAACCCTGCGGCGAGATCAGACAGGATGTCGCCATACATATTTTCAGTGACCATCACGTCATAAATCCATGGACGGCGCACCATTTCCATAGCGACGGCATCCACATAGCCATACTTTTTCGTGATGTCTGAATAGCCTTCGGATGCCTCATCAAACACATCACGCCAAAATGCCATAGACTTAAACACATTGGCTTTGTCGACGCTGGTCACTTCGCCCACATAGCCTCGCGCCTTGCGTTGCTGTGCAAGTTTAAATGCAAATTCGCACACTCGCGCTGTGCCCTTTCGGGTGATCACTTGGGTGTCGGTCGCTTGATCGTCATCCCGTGTGCCTTTGCCTACGGAAGCAAACAAACCTTCAGTGGACTCGCGCACCAAAACAAAATCCAATTGGTTGCCGCGCGGGTCGGCCAACGGGCCTTTGATCCCAGGTACAGACCGCACGGGGCGAACACCAGCGTACAAGTCTAGTTCAAATCGCAAATCGATTTGTGGGATGATCTCCGTCCCATCGGGATAACGAACTTCCGGATCTCCCATTGCTGCGAGAAGAATCGCATCGGCTTTACGGCACCCATCAATTGTTTCAGCTGGCAATGCATTTCCCAGTTTTGTGTATGCGCCGGCGCCAGCTTCCAACCAATTCTCATTGGCCGCTGGCTCGCCCGCTTTTTGCAAAGCAGCTTGAACCAGTTCCACACACGGCTTGGTGATCTCCATGCCAATTCCGTCACCCGGTAAAATGGCCAATTCTAAAACAGTTTTCGTCACATCTATTTCCTACTTGTCCATTTTCATTTTTATGGCGTCCAACAATGGAAGAATGTTGTAATCCCAATGGACAGGCTTTGCCCCACGAACAGGCATGTCCACCACTGCCAATTTGTCGTCCAACAAGCAGCCTAAGACACCTTGCTTCAAATCCATACCCGCAAAAGCGAGATTAGACACATTGTGAAGGTGTTTTCCCGCAGCCTTGTCCAAATGAGGCCGCCCCATGGCGTGAGACTTCCAAGCTTCTTCAACCCAGTTTAGATGATCGATATCCACATCCTCAACGTAAGTCTGCACATCGCCATCATCGTCCACACGCAACACACGATTTGAAACAATTGAAGTCAGCCAAGCGTCGCCATGTTCATCAAACGCCAATCCATCGGGAAATATGCCGTGGCTCAATTCTGCAACGGTTTTACGATTTGATAGATCTCCATTTGCCGCAATATCAAAACTGGTCAGACGACGGGCAAATGTTTCATTCACAAAAAGGCGTTTTCCGTCTGGATGGGGAAGGCACTCATTTGTGTAACCCAATCCATCGGCAACAATACGAGACTCACCTTGATCGACCAAAACGATGAAACCATCAGCAACGTCTGATCGATAAGCCGCTGCCCTGGGCGTTTTCTTCGTGGACACAGTGACCCAAATCCGTTCCATTGAATCGACTGTTACAAAATTCGTGGGAGGCATTGGCATCCCGTGAACGTTCGTCAAGAAAGCAGAAACCGCACCATCCATTGCAAGTTTGAAAACGCCGCCGCGTTCAGCACCCAAATGGGCCAACAGAAACGAACCGTCTGGCAAAAGGCAAACCCCGTTGGGACGCAACGGTCCATCAAGGCCAAATTCGCCTGACATTTCTGACCAATTCTTGGCCAAATGACGATATGTTTCACCGTTCGGCGTTATGATGGAAACGCCCCCATCATCAGTCCAATCAGGAACAAATATGTGCCCGCTGGAATGTGCCAATGCACATTCGGGGCGAGAAAGCCCCTTCCCAACAAACCTTAATTTGCTCAAATCAAATGATTGCACTGGGCACCTTATTTTCTGCTCTTTATCCGACAATCAATTCAGGTCATTGTTTGAACAGGAGATGCAAAACGAATCTCCGGTCTCCAACCTTCGGGAAACATCATGACGGTTCGCCGCCTCAGCGACAATATTGTAAATCAGATTGCTGCCGGTGAGGTCATTGAACGTCCGGCAAGTGTTGTGCGTGAACTTCTCGACAACGCAATTGATGCTGGGTCAACGCGCATTGAAGTTGTCACTTCGAATGGTGGAAAATCGCTCATTCGCATCACAGACAATGGCACGGGGATGTCTCGTGATGATCTACAATTGGCTGTGGAGCGTCATTGCACATCTAAACTGACGGATGATCTCAACGCCATTCATTCGCTCGGGTTTCGTGGCGAAGCATTGCCATCAATTGGGTCCGTTGCACGCCTTTCCATTCGCAGTCGATTGCAAGACGAAGAGACTGGGTGGGAAATTGGTGTCGAGGGTGGACAGGTTTTCCCGCCAAAGCCTGCGGCACTCTCCATGGGCACAGTGGTTGAAGTGGCGGATCTGTTTTACGCCACGCCTGCACGTTTAAAATTTTTGAAGACGGACCGTGCCGAAGCAAATTCGATCACCGATGTTGTCAAACGCGCCGTTCTTGGCCATCCGCATATTCATTTTTCGGTTTCTGGCAGCGACCGACAGGCTAGTGAATATCCCGCACTTGTTGGCGAAGACGCACCTATTAAACGTATGGCGCAAGTTTTGGGTGAAGAGTTCATTGAAAACGGTCTTGTGGTTGATGCTGAACGCGAAGGCGTTTTTCTCAAAGGCGTATCGAGCCTGCCCACTTACAACCGTGGAAACGCCTTGCATCAGTTCTTCTATGTGAACGGACGGCCCGTAAAGGATAAGCAAATTTCAGGCGCCATACGCGGTGCGTATATGGATTTTCTTTCCAGATATCGGCACCCTGTTTGCTGTCTGTTTCTGGAAATTGACCCCTCTCTTGTGGATGTGAATGTACACCCTGCAAAATCGGAAGTGCGATTTAGAGATTCTGGCTTAGTTCGAGGGCTGATCGTTGGCGCATTGCGTGAAGCAATCGGTTCCGCTGGGCACCGATCATCGAGTGAAGGCGGGCGCAATATGTTGGGCGCATTCCAACAGCAAGATATGTCGGCAGCAAATACACCACATGACAACGCTTTCTCCAACCCTTCACAGTATCAAGGCTCAGGCAATCAGAACTACGATTGGCAGCAAAGCGCATTTCGTCCTGTTCCAGAGCCCTCCTCGAACACAGGTTCAGGTTTCGGCGAAAGTCCGCAACAGGGTTTTGATGTAACCGCTGCGCCAAGTGCGGATATTCGAGACGCAGATGACGCACATCATCAACAAGCCCTGCCTCTCGGCGCTGCACGCGCGCAACTGCATGAAAACTACATTATCACCCAGACCGACGACGGATTGGTGATTGTGGATCAACACGCTGCCCATGAGCGATTGGTCTATGAAAAAATGAAAGCTCAGATGGCGAGAGACGGTATCAACGGCCAAATGCTGCTGATACCCGACGTGGTGGAATTGCCCGAAGAAGACGTGAACAGACTTTTGGACCACGCGGAAGGCCTGCAAAAATTTGGACTGACTATAGAGTCATTCGGCCCAGGAGCAGTTGCTGTGCGCGAAACGCCAGCCATATTGGGTGAAATTGACAGTCATGCATTGCTTCAAGATCTCGTCGATGAAATCGGAGAATGGGGCAGCGCAGACTTGGTATCAGAGAAAGTTGATTACGTAGCTGCCACCATGTCGTGTCACGGATCAATTCGATCGGGGCGTCGGTTGAAGCCACAAGAAATGGATCAGTTGCTGCGCGATATGGAAAGCACACCCAATTCAGGCCAATGCAACCATGGCCGTCCCACCTATGTAGAATTGAAGTTGAAAGACATTGAACGGTTGTTTGGGCGCAGCTAAACTGTTTTCAAACAGTCTCACAGGACAGTGGTCGAGCGATCAAAGTGCAAATGAAAGAACATCATGTTGAAACGATTTAGCCCCGCGACTGAACAGCTGGCATCCGTCAAATACACGGAAGCTGATTTTCACGTTCTGGTTCCTGGCAGCCATGTGAAATGCGCCATCTCAGGCAAGATGATCCCGCTGGACGAATTGAAATATTGGAGTTGGCAGCGACAAGAAGCTTACGTGGATGCAGATGCTTCGCTGGCGGCAGAACAGCTTAATCAGCAGACCTAATGCGTCGTGCGTCAGCATTTTTGATTGCTGACTTGATGATCATTTCCACCAAATTCGGATTTTCAAAAGCGATTTCGATATTCAGAACTTTTGACACCGAGCGAAGAGAATCTTGCTCGCGTCCCATGCCTCGCAGACGTGCGGCATCTTTTGCAGTCGTTACGGGAACAAGCTTTTCGTCTCGTGCTTGTTCCAACAATTCGCGACACTCTTGCGCGGTATATGGATGGTGGTCATGGAAATTTCGAAATGCAGTTACGATCGCCCCAGCATCTTCAAGGCTGGTGTGAAACTTCTCTGGATCGGCAATTCCTGAATAGGCAAGAACGTGAACCCCTTGCAGGGCTTCCGATTGAATTCCTTTGATCTCAGCACTCAACACCGGTTTTGCCATTTTTGCAGCTTCGCGGATGACCGTGAGACCGGCTTCCAGTTTGCCAATTACTAGAACTGCATGGGCAGCGGAAAGTTGCGCTCGCATATCGGCACGTACTGGGCCGGCGGGAATACAAAATCCATTGCCAATTCCACGACGGGAATCGACGACAGCCAGACTGTAATCTTTCAACAGTGACGCGTTTTGAAATCCATCATCCATAATGATGAAATCAACATCTTGCTCTTCCAGAAGCTTCGCACCTGCGACACGGTTTGGCGACACAACTGTGGTCGCGTAGTCGCAAAGGATCAAAGGTTCATCGCCAACATCTTTGGAATTGTGAACGCTGGCATCAACCACAGTGGGCTCTGCTATACTGCCGCCATAGCCGCGGCTTAAAAACCCCGGACGCATGTTCATATTGCGCACCGTTTTTGCAATCGCGATTGCTGTCGGGGTTTTTCCAGCGCCACCTGTCACAAAATTCCCGATACACAAGACAGGTACTTTGGACGCGTAACTGTGCGCCGCTTTCATTCGCTTACCCGCAATGCGGCCATAGACATTGCCGAACGGAGACAAGGCGTATGCGGCAAAGCCGGGCTTTTGGAACCAAAATGGAGGCGCTTCACTCATAGAACAGTCTAACCGTCTGAACCTTGTTTCACAGTATCGGTTTTGCCCCGTCGTTCAATACCAGCCTTAACGCGCAAAGGAATGACATAGGCATCCAATGCCGTGATCGTTTTTTCCAAGGCTCCTGTCATACCCAATACTTCTTGGTGGGCGGCCTTTTTCATGCGTTCCAATTCAGATCGATCAGACAGAAGTTTCAACACATAACTGGCCAGCATTTTTTCATCTCGGACCAGCTTCGCCCCACCGCATTTCAATAGAGCTTCATAGGTGTCGCGAAAATTTTGGACGTATTTTCCAGACAGAATAGCAGAACCTGTCACTGCAGGTTCAATCGGATTTTGACCACCTTCAGACTTCAGTGATTTCCCCATAAACGCGATCTCAGACAGTCTAAGATAAAGTCCCATCTCGCCTATCGTATCGCCGAGAAAAACATTGGTATCAGCTTCAATTGGATGTCCAGAAGACCGCGTCACAACTTTAAGTCCAGCTGCTTCCAATTCATTGAGCACGTCGTCTTTGCGATCAGGATGGCGTGGTACGATGATTGTCAGCAGATCAGGAAACTTGGATTGAAGCATTTTGTGGGCTTCACCGATGGCAGCCTCTTCACCTTTGTGGGTGCTGACGGCCGTCCATGCTGGCCGCTTCCCAATCATCGCAGTCAAAGCTTTCAAAGATGACGGCTCAGGATTTGGCACGCCCGCATCAACTTTCAAATTACCCGCAACGGTTACTTTTGGTGCGCCTAAAACGCGAAACCGATCTCCGTCCAGTTCTGACTGGGCGATCACCTGCGACAACTTCCCGAAGATAGCTTGCGCTAATGCTGGACGTTTGCTCCATCTGCGATTGGATCGATCTGACATACGTGCGTTGACCAACACTTGCGGCACATTTCGCGCTTCGAGTTCTTGAATCATCGTGGGCCAGATCTCAGATTCAGCGAAAATGGCAAAGTCTGGCTTCCAGTGGTCTAAAAATCGGCTGACAGATCGTTTCATGTCCAAGGGCACGTATTGGTGGATGGTGCGTTTGGACAAACGTTCTTCGGCGACACTTGCTGAGGTTACCGTTCCAGTTGTCAAAACCAGATTGATACCAAAACTCTCCATACGGGTGATCAGCGGCATGATTGCAAGGGATTCACCAACACTGGCTGCATGCAACCAAACAAGAGGGCCAGCAGGACGTTCCCAACTTGCATAGCCATATCTTTCGCCACGGCGATCGCGATCTTCCTTACCCTTGCGCGCGCGCGACCGCAAAAACGGTCCAGTGAACGGATAAAGCACCGTGCCGATTCCTCGGTACAGTTTAAGTGTGGTGTTGGCCCAAATATCGCTCAATGAGGTATCTCAAATTTTTGCGGCTGCAATTCACAAGCCGACACTTAGAAGTAGATAGGCGATAAATTAGTCATTTTCTGGGTCGAGGAGGCGATGCATATGAACGATGAAATATCGCATATGCGCATTGTCCACTGTTGACTGAGCTTTCGCCTTCCATGCGACACGCGCGGACTCATAGTCGGGAAAGATACCGACAATATCCAAATCGTTCAAATCTCTAAACTCGATACCTTTCAAAGTTTCAAGTTCACCGCCGAACACCATGTGCAAAAGTTGTTTTTTGTCTTTTGAATCGCTCATGTCACAATCTCAAGGGCTGTCGGCAAATGCCGTGGGAAATCACTTTTGGCGTTTATCTATCGCATTGCGTGCAAGATCAAGCATTTCATCGTGACGAACCCCATTGGAGGCAACGAGTGTGCTGTGGCGAATGTCACGACAATTGTAAGCCAATTGTTCTCCCTGCAAGTTTGTCAATTTGGCGCCCGCTTCTTGCACGATCAAATCTGCTGCAGCCAAGTCCCAATCTTTCGCACTTCCTCGAGCAAGTGACAAATCAATCTGTCCCATTGCAATCATGGCTAGCCGATAAGCAAGAGAGGGCACAAACGGCACGATGTCGACCTCTTGTTCAATCAGCTCGGCGAACTCGCGACCCACACTGCGCGGACCTGCTATCTTGATCTTGCTGGTGGCTGCGCAAACTTTGGATTGAATAGATTTACCATTCACGTTCGCGCCGTTCTTTGTAGATGCGGTAATCGTTTCTTGCATCACAGGACATTCCAGAACACCTGAGATTGGCCTGTTGTCTTCTACCACGGCTATGCTGATGCACCAACGTTTCATACCATTGATAAACCCACGTGTGCCGTCGATAGGATCAACAACAAATGTTCGTTGGGTTTTTATGCGATCCAGATTATCCTCTGTCTCCTCTGACAACCATCCATAGTCAGGGCGAGCTTCTAGCAATTTCTCTTTCAGGAATGTGTCGATGGCATAATCGGCCTCGGACACAGGAGATTCGCCCTCTTTCATCCACACTTCTGGCGACTTGCCAAAATACTTCATCGCTATCTCACCAGACTCGCGTGCGAGTTCGGTGATCAACTTCAAATCCGCATCATGCGTATCAGCTTCCGGCAAGGGTCATCCCTTCAATGGCGATGGTTGCCGTATTTGTTCCATGACGTTTATCAAGATCGTTTGCAGGTTCCATATTCGCAAACATATCAAACAAGTTGCCTGCAATCGTGATCTCGCTCACGGCAAATGTCAGCTCACCATTTTCAATCCAAAACCCGCTGGCTCCGCGAGAGTAATCGCCCGTAACAAGATTGACGCCCTGCCCGATCAATTGGGTAATGTAAAAACCTTCCTTAAGGTCCTTAATCATGTCGTTTACACTTCGTTTGCCGGGCTGCAACGTGAGGTTGGTTGATCCGGGAGACGTACCACTGCCAGAACGGTTGGCGCGGCCATTCGTTTTCAAACCCAACTCATTTGCCGCGGCGCAATCCAAAAACCAATTTTGCAAAACACCGTCTTTGATGAGCTGCAGATCACCAGAGGCAATTCCTTCGCCATCAAATGGCTTGGAAGCCACACCACGCTTTAAATGTGGCTCGTCAATCAGATCGATACCAGCTGCAAACAACTGATCTCCCATACGGTCACGAAGAAACGATGTTTTGCGTGCCACTGACGCTCCATTGATGGCACCTGCGATGTGACCCACCAAACTGCGGGCCATGCGTGGTTCGTAAATCACAGTTGCCGTTTGTGTGGGCACTTGTTTAGCGTTTAAGTTTTTGACGGCCCGTTCACCTGCAATGCGACCTATTTCGTCTGCATCGCGCAGATCGGAACGATAACGTTGACTGTCGAAATCATATTCACGCTCCATAGATGTGCCTTCGCCCGCGACAGCCGTTGCAGAAACTGAACACCTGCTGGCGCGATAACTGCCAACAAACCCATGGCTGGTGGCGAGCACACTTCCACCCAAAGAACGGCCAAAACTCGCCCCTGATGATTGAGTGACACCTTTCACAGCGAGAGCAGCTTCTTCGCAGGCCAGCGCTTCATCCCGCATATCTTCAAACGAAATGTCTTGTGCATCAAACAAATCGAGATCGACAACAGACGTCGCCAGCATGTCTTGAGGTGCCAAACCTGCATATTCATCTTCTGGCGAAACTTTTGCCATGGACACAGCGCGTTCTGCCAAAGCGGCCACATCGCTTGGATCGTTCGACGAGATTGAAGCTGATCGTTTGCCCACGAATACACGCAAGGAGAATGCCTTGTTCTCTGCGCTTTCTGTTTCCTCAATATTGCCATTGCGCACTTCAACGCCTGTAGCGCGACTTGCCGCTACAACAGCGTCAGCATGGTCAGCGCCAGCATCTTTGGCGGCTTCAACCAATGCGGCTGCACGGTCTTCAAGTTCGGTGAGTTGAAAATCTGTATCGGGATCAGGTGACACGGAGCAAAGGCCTTGAATCATATAGTTGTCGTTGTTTACGCAGTCAGGTTTACGCAGTCATTGCCACAGCCACAAGCGCAGTTCGAAAACTAGTGATTGTTTCTGCGCATTGCTTTGTCAATTTGGTATAAACTCGCCAGCAACACAGAATTGATTCAGGCAAAAACTATGGCTGACGCTAACAACTTTTTTCTAGATGCCGTTGTTCTTCTGGGCGGTGCAACGATTGCTGCGCCGCTGTTCAAGAAGATCGGATTGGGCACAGTTCTCGGTTATTTGAGTGTCGGCATCATATTGGGCCCGATTTTAAACTACATTCGCGATGGCGAAACCGTGCTGCATGTAGCCGAAATTGGCGTTGTTTTGTTGTTGTTTCTTGTCGGCCTCGAACTTAAACCTGCACGGCTTTGGGAGATGCGGCATGAGATTTTTGGGCTTGGCGGTTTGCAAGTTGTATTAAGTGGGATTGTGCTGTCGACAATTGCTTGGGCACTGTATTTTGAGCCTGCGGCAGCGACGGTTGTAGGTTTTGGACTGGCACTTTCTTCAACCGCGTTCGCGTTGCAGTTGCTAGAAGAAAGTGGCGATGATCAATTGCCATATGGCAAACGCGCTTTCAGTATTTTGTTGTTCCAAGATCTCGCGATTGCACCCCTACTGGTTTTGGTTTCTTTGCTGGCCGCTGGCTCAATGGAATTTTCGTCCAGTGGCTTTCAACAACTTGGTATCGCGATTGCCAGTATTGTTGGTCTCATATTTGCAGGACGATACCTTCTCAATCCGCTGTTCGGCATCATTGCCGCCACGGGAGCCAGAGAGGCCATGATCGCAGCCGCTTTGCTTACCGTCGTTGGCGCCGCTGTCTTGATGCAATATGCGGGCCTCTCAATGGCAATGGGTGCGTTTATCGCGGGTGTGATGTTGGCAGAATCCAGTTACCGCCATGAGTTGGAAGCTGATATTGAACCGTTTCGTGGCGTCTTTCTTGGTTTATTCTTCATAGCTGTTGGGCTTGCTGTCGATCTTGATGTTGTTTGGGAAAACCTATGGCTTATTCTGGCTTTGGTTCCGGCGCTTATGTTGATCAAGATGATTATTCTATATGCGTTGTGTGGACTGTTTGGTTCCAATCACTCAGATTCTA
>CALHHQ010000243.1 GCA_938030645.1 uncultured Rhizobiaceae group bacterium | reverse complement strand
CGTTCTTTGCCCGCTCGGCCCGCAGCTTGGCCCAATAATCAACGCGCTTTCGGATGTCGCGTTCAAAACCCCGGTCGACAGGTTCATAAAAAGTCTGTCGTCCTAAACCTTCTGGGAAATAGTCTTGGCCAGAAAATGCATCAGGCTGGTCGTGATCGTAAAGATAGCCTGTGCCGTAACCTTCGGCTTTCATCAGCTTGGTGGGCGCATTTAATATATGCTTGGGAGGTGGCAGTGATCCTGCTTCCTTTGCAACCCGCATCGCGGCTTTGAAAGCCACATAGATGGCATTCGATTTCGGAGCCGTCGCCAGGTAAACGCAGGCCTGAGCCAACGCGAGTTCCCCTTCCGGTGAGCCTAAATAGTCATACGTATCTTTGGCGGCATTGGCCACGACCAATGCATTCGGGTCTGCCATGCCGATATCTTCGGAGGCCATGCGCACCAGTCGCCTTCCCAAAAACAGTGGGTCTTCACCCGCATCCATCATACGCGCTAAATAATAGAGCGCGGCATCCGGGTCTGATCCCCTAACTGCTTTGTGCAAAGCAGAAATGAGGTTGTAGTGACCGTCGGCACCTTTGTCATAAATTGGGGCACGGCGTTGCAAAACCTCTTGCAAACTCTTCGCATCAAACACTTCATCAGGTCTGGCGGCCCGCCAAGCCTCTTCTGCCAACGTGAGGATTGCACGCCCATCACCATCGGCCATTCGAACCAATACGGAACGCGCCTCTTCATCCAGAGGCAACGCTTTGCTTTCCAATTCTTCTGCGCGGATTAGGAGCGCCAAAAGGCTCGTTTCATCATGAGCACGAAACGTCAGCACCCGCGCTCTAGAAAGCACCGCAGCATTCAATTCAAACGATGGGTTCTCTGTTGTCGCACCCACCAGTGTGATTGTCCCATCTTCCATGACGGGTAAAAAAGAATCCTGTTGGGCTTTGTTGAAACGATGTATCTCGTCGACAAATAAAAGCGTTTTGACACCATTGCCCGCTCGATGACGGGCCGCATCAAAAACCTTTTTAAGATCGGCCACACCAGAAAATATGGCCGATATCTGTTCAAAATGATGTTCGCTCTCATCTGCCAACAGTCGCGCAACGGTGGTTTTGCCCGTTCCAGGCGGTCCCCAGAATATCAGACTGCCAAGTGATCCAGAAGCCAGCATTCGGCTGAGCACCCCCTCTTCGCCAAGAAGATGATCTTGCCCCACAACTTCGCCAAGCTGTGTCGGTCGCATACGATCAGCCAATGGGCGAGTTTGACCGCCCATCAATTCTGCGGATGTCTTATCGTTGAAGAGATCAGTCACGGGGACGGTCAATCATCGGATGTATTGTTCGTAGCGTCTACCGTTCCGCTCTAAGACGAACTCCCAACCGCGACCACCACCTTTCGAGATTTCATCAAGCTGCCTTGTGGAATCAATCTTCTCTTGGTTGATCTCCAAAATGATATCACCCGCGCGAAAGCCAATACGCGAAGCTGGGCTGCGGCGCTTCACACCCATCACAACAACACCGCGCTTTCCCGTATCCATTCGAATTTCTTGCGCCAAACGGGGTGATAGGTTCGCAACTTGAGCGCCTGTGAAAGGTGATCGACCACCGATAACGCGCGTATCCCTTGCTGGTTTTTCAGGGGCCGGTTCAAGGGCAATCTTAAGGTCTTTCTTCGCATTGCGCGACAAAACTGAAAGAGTCACCGTCCGTCCCGTTCCTGCAGTTGCAAAGCGATAGCCGAGAGCATCCGCATGATCGACGGATTTTCCATCAATCATTAAAACCACATCGCCCAATTTTAGGCCTGCTTGTTCAGCAGGGCCACCTTCGCTCACCCCAGCGACAAGAGCGCCACGAGGTCGTTCAAGACCGATGGAGTCTGCAATATCGGCGGTAACCGCTTGAAAGCTCGCCCCCACCCAAGGGCGCAGCAAACGGTCGCTGCCCTGACGAACGCTCTCCAAAACCACTTTCACCATGTTTGAAGGCACAGCAAAACCAATGCCGTTGGAACCGCCTGACTTGGTAAAAATTGACGTGTTCACGCCAATCAACCTGCCTTGCATATCAACCAACGCACCGCCCGAATTGCCGGGGTTGATGGAGGCGTCAGTTTGAATGAAAAATCCAAAATCATCTTTGCCATTTTGGCTGCGTGCAAGAGCGGAAACGATACCACTTGTTACCGTTTGACCAACACCAAATGGATTGCCCAGTGCTAAGACCAGATCGCCCACTTCAAGAGATTCAGCATCACCTAAGGGGACAATTGGAAATGTGCGTTCGGCGTCGAGTTTCAGCACCGCTAAGTCAGACTGTTCGTCGATCAATTTAATTTCGGCTGGATATTCTCGCCCATCCGCAAGCGCCACCTTCACCTCACTGGCGTTTTTAATCACGTGATGATTGGTAATCACGATGCCCTCTTCACCAACAATAACGCCAGAACCGAGGGAACGTGATGTACGCTGACGCTGACGGCCACCAAACACTTTGCCGCCAAAGAACTGTTCGAAAAACGGATCGCCTGCGAAAGGTGATTGGCGCTGCTGAACTTTCACAGCCGCGTAAACATTCACAACTGCTGGCGCAGTCTGCTTCACCAATGGCGCAAACGAATAGCGCAGTTGCGCGTCACCTTGAGGAACAAGTTTCAGTTCGTTTGAAGTCCCGCGCAGACCTGTTGATGCCTCTTGCGCAAGGGCGGCACCTGCAAACACGCCCCCCAAGCAGACCCCGGCAATCGCAGCTTTTGCAATCCGCCAATTCAAATGGTTCAACATAAAGAGCTCCGAGTGTTAATTCCGCGCGATTCAATCGCCGAACAAACTTAGAGCATGCAATTGAAGCCGCAAAGGTTTGAGTGAGCGCCCATCACGGAATTTGTTGCTCAAGTGGCGCTTTTACGGACCATCAAAATTGGAGAACCATTAGCCCCAGATGCAACGCGCTGCCACATAAGTGTCGCCTGCACCACGACGACGAAGTTTGCGTTCTTGTCTTTTGGCCCAGCGTCTTGGACCAGGACCAACAGCAACAACCCAATAGCCCTTACCAGCGTTTGGGCTGTCAGATTGATCGAGATCCATAGCGACGGCGCCAATGCGACGGGCTTTGCGCTGTGCTGATCTGTAGTTTTGGAATGCCCCTGCAAAAGCATAATAGCCGCAATTGCCATCAGATGCTTGTGCCATATGAGTTGGACCCAATGACAAGCCCGCTGTTGCGAAGGCTGCCGCGATAAGTGTTTTCTTGAACATAGTTTCTCTCCTTGTTGACCCCATGCCACTTAACTCCGTGGCGCTTGAACCGAAGATGAACAAGTTTAGAAAAGTTTTCCGTGCGTTTTCTCACAGTCGGCACATGCCCAACAGCAACCTTCGATTTGCGGTTAGAATTGAACTGGGTATGCTGAAATCAGCAACTGAGGGAAATCTATATGTTCAGCTATCGCAACGTCTCCGTGGCGGCCACAATCGTCGCAACCGTCGTCTTCATCGCTTATGCATTCATACCGATCATCGCGAATATCATATTTGGGATCGACGGCAATGAGGAATCCAACTTCGTTTTGCGTCGTTCAGGCATTTTATTGTTCGGCGTGGGTATCATAACTTGGATGAGCCGCAACGAACCGCCATCAGTTGCACGCAATGCCATTGCCCGTGGCATAGCGATTGCCCTGCTCGGCGTTGCTATAAGCGCGATGTATGAATCCTATCGAGGTTTTGCTGGGCCAACGATTTGGTTGTTCACCTCTGTAGAATCATTCTTTGGTGGAGTCTTCTTGTATTATTCGCGCGAAAAGATCGGCGACAATAAGCCGGAAGACGAGACGGCTTAAGGCATAAAAAAACCCCGATGTTTCCACCGGGGTTTTCAAAACAACTGATCTCACAATCAGTGAATTCTTGCTTATGCCTCAGGCATAACCGAAGCAACGTCAACTTTGATGCCTGGGCCCATCGTAGATGAGATCGCAACACGTTTGACGTAAGAACCTTTAGCGCCTGCTGGCTTGGCTTTTTGAACAGCCTCAACAAGTGCTTTGATGTTCTCTTCAATTGCTTTTGCATCGAAGCTGGCTTTGCCAACACCAGCGTGAATGACGCCAGCTTTTTCAACGCGAAATTCAACAGAGCCGCCTTTGGCGTCTTTAACAGCTTGCGTCACATCAGGTGTCACAGTGCCGACACGTGGGTTTGGCATCAGGCCACGTGGGCCCAAAACTTTACCCAAACGGCCAACAAGAGCCATCATATCTGGTGTTGCGATGATACGGTCAAACGGGATGTCGCCACCCTGAATTTGTTCCATCAAATCTTCAGCACCAACAACATCAGCGCCTGCAGCTTTTGCTTCGTCTGCTTTCGCATCGCGCGCAAACACAGCCACTTTCATGTCTTTACCAGTGCCGTTTGGCATGGTGACAACACCACGAACCATCTGGTCCGCATGGCGTGGGTCAACGCCCAAATTCATCGCCACTTCAACGGTTTCGTCAAACTTTGCCTTTGGAGCGTCTTTGATAAACGAAACAGCTTCAGTGATTGAATAAAGCTTTTTGCGGTCAATGCCTTCACGGGCAGCGGATAGTCTTTTTCCTGCTTTAGCCATCAGATTAACCTTTCACTTCCAAGCCCATAGAACGGGCAGAACCTTCGATCATAAGCATAGCTTGATCGATGTCGTTCGCGTTCAGGTCTTTCATTTTCGCTTCAGCGATTTCTTTTACTTGGGCGCGTGTCACAGAACCAGCGACAGAACGTCCTGGCTCTTTAGAAGCTGATTTCAAACCAGCTGCTTTTTTCAAAAGGAAGGAAGCCGGAGGCGTCTTCATTTTGAATGTGAAGGATTTGTCTTGGAAAATAGTAATGGTGCAAGGAACCGGAGCGCCTTTTTCCATTTCCTGTGTTGCAGCGTTAAACGCCTTACAGAATTCCATGATGTTCAAGCCACGTTGACCGAGTGCCGGTCCGATTGGCGGT
>CALHHQ010000242.1 GCA_938030645.1 uncultured Rhizobiaceae group bacterium | reverse complement strand
CGATGGCGTCTGTTGATCACGAAAGAACGCAGATCATCTATACCGTGGATATGGTCCGCATGGGCGTGCGTATAGACAACACCATCCGAATACGACACATCGGCCGCGAGCATCTGCTCACGAAAATCAGGCCCGGTGTCCACCACAACGATTGTTTTGCCGTTTGGTCCAAATTTCTCAATCAACAGAGACGCACGGCGCCGACGGTTTTTTGGGTTCTTGGGATCACAATTGCCCCAATCACCGCCAATTCTCGGCACGCCGGGCGATGAACCGCATCCCAATATCGTAAAGCGCAGTTGATTGGGCGAGGGTTGTTCCGTCACGCAGCACCCTGCCCTTTATTGGCCGTGCACTTGCCCGAACCTGGAACCTTCGAAAACAAACGAAAGAAATTATGCGTTGTCTGTTTCCAAACGTCTTCGCGCTCCATTCCCCAAACATCTGCTAATACATCGGCTGTATGGGCCGTAAAAGCTGGCTCATTGCGCTTTCCACGGTGTGGCATGGGCGCGAGATATGGCGCATCGGTTTCCACCAACACCCGATCTTTCGGCATGTCGGCCGCTATATCCCGAATATCTTGGCTGTTTTTGAACGTCAAAATACCTGAGAATGAAACATATAGGCCCAGTTCAATGCCTTTTTCGGCCAATGCTCGACCTGATGAAAAGCAATGCAACACGGCTGGAAACGCACCAATCTTGGTTTCTTCTTCCAATATCTTCGCCATGTCTTCATCAGCATTGCGAGAATGAATGACCAGTGGCAATCCCGTCTCGCGGGCTGCAGCAATATGAACTCGTAGACCTTGCGCTTGGGCATCTCGCGGAGCTTTGTCGTAATGATAATCCAGCCCAGCTTCGCCAATGGCGACCACTTTCGGGTGGGCAGCAAGCTCAACCAATTGCTCGCACGTCACATCCAATTCTTCATCCGCATTGTGCGGATGCGTGCCCACAGAGCAAAACACATCCTCAAACCGTTCGGCCACAGCAAGCACCTGCGGAAACTTTTTCACGCGCGTGCAAATGGTCACCATACGACCAAGGCCAGCATCCCGTGCGCGTTGTACCACATCGTCCAACTCATCGGCGAAGTCTGGAAAGTCGAGATGGCAATGGCTGTCAACGAGCATTGTCAGTTGGCCTCCGGCTCAACAAAACGCGGAAACACGCCTTCAGGTTTCTCGATCACGGTGGACGGGTCTAGACGACCACCCTCACCTAGAGTGTCAAAGCCTCGTGCATTTTGATCAATCTTCAATTGGCCGAGAAGCTTCGAAGCACTGTTGGGCAAAAACGCTTGGCACAAAATCGCGACCTGACGAACAACTTCTGCCGTCACATACAACACGGTCTGCATCTTATCAGGATCGGTTTTCTTCAAACCCCACGGGGCTTGTTCGTCGAAATATTTGTTCGCTTCGTCCAGCACGTTCCAAACGGCATCCAGAGCTTCGTTTGGCACCACGCGATCAATCGCATCGCGACACTTGTCGATCGCACTGTCTGCAATGGCCAACAACGCTTTATCATCATTGCTCAAGTCCGCGGCAACACCACCAACCTTCCCTTCAAGGTTTTTGAAGATCATCGACAAAGAACGCTGGGCCAAATTGCCAAAATTGTTAGCCAGATCAGCATTCGTGTGGTTCACAATATCTTCGTGGCTGTAACTGCCATCAGACCCAAAGCGCACTTCACGCAGGAAGAAATAGCGAAGCTGGTCCACACCATAGAGTTCTGCCATTTGAAAAGGGTCCACCACATTGCCCGTGGACTTTGACATTTTCTCACCCTTGTTCAGCAAGAAACCATGGCCGAAAACTTGTTTGGGAAGGTCGATGCCAGCAGACATTAAAAATGCTGGCCAATAGACCGCATGAAAACGGGTGATGTCCTTACCAATGATGTGCACATCGCAAGGCCAGAATTTCCAGAACTTACTTTCCTTATTTGGATACCCTGCCCCGGTGATGTAGTTGGTCAACGCATCGACCCACACATACATCACGTGTTTCTCGTCACCCGGAACTTTTACACCCCAATCAAAAGTAGTTCGCGAAATGGAGAGATCGCGCAATCCGCCTTTGACGAAAGACACAATCTCGTTTTTGCGTGATTGTGGTGAAATATAGTCAGCTTGCTCTTCGTACAATTTCAACAACTTGTCTTCGTATTTCGACAAACGGAAGAAATAACTTTCTTCGTCAACCCATTCCACTGGCGTGCCTTGTGGCCCGATACGAACATCGGAATCATCGAGCGTGGTTTCGCTTTCATCGTAATACGCTTCGTCACGTACCGAATACCAACCGGAATAGGTGTCTTTGTATATATCACCGTTGTCAGCCATAGCCTGCCAAATAGCTTGGCTGGCCGTGTGGTGGTCAGCATCTGACGTACGGATAAAGCGGTCATAAGACACATTCAAAACATCTGTCATGTTTTGGAAAACGTCGGAGTTTTTATCGGCCAGCTCTTTCGGCGTCACGCCTAAGTCACGAGCCGTTTGCCACATTTTCTGTCCGTGAACATCAGTGCCAATTTGAAAGCGTGTTTCCACACCGTCGAGACGCTTGAAACGAGCGATCGCATCGGCACAAACGAACTCATAGGCGTGGCCGATATGAGGGGCGCCGTTCGGATAAGAGATCGCTGTGGTGATGTAATACGGTTTCGACATTTTGATCGATGAGACCTATTTTAAGACGTTCAAAACTGGAAACAGCGCTACAACTTGTGTTGGGAAAACAAACTTCCAAACAGTGACAATATCACCTGTTTTTTGTCCAAGTTAAACGCATCCGCCAGCTTGATGGATTGGTTTGCCTTGTCCCACACCTCTGTCCAACCCGCAAGCACATGTGAAGGCAATTCGGCTTGACTGCGCACTTGTTTACCGATCCAACTGACAACCAAATCAATGAACAATGTGTAGGCGTCTTCCCTGCCCC
>CALHHQ010000241.1 GCA_938030645.1 uncultured Rhizobiaceae group bacterium | reverse complement strand
GAAATTAGCGTCTTGATTGCGCGCGTCTTTTCCCTTAACCACGGCAACGGAGCGGTGGCCGAGTGGTCGAAGGCGCGCCCCTGCTAAGGGCGTAGGCGAGGAATCGTCTCGAGGGTTCGAATCCCTTCCGCTCCGCCATTTTCTTGCAATAAGTTCGAACTCCCCAAGCTGCCCTGCAAAGAACTTCCTGTTGGTCGCCGTGGCGTTTAATGAAGTCATCAAAGATGGCCGTTCTGTCTTCTTGCCAGCGCTGTATCACAAGCTTTGCAGCTTCAGAAGTGCGCCAAATCCAATATTTAAAATCTTGATGGATCGTGGCGCCTTGCTCAGACCAAAGATCGATGAGACTTCGATTGGACTGACAAAATAAAACGATTGGCGGGATTAACGCTGACGATACTCGTTTGTCTGATGCTTTTGTACATTTCTGGGTTTTGGATTTTTGATCTGTGGCCGCGCTGTGGCTTGTTCGGCATTGAAGAGTTGAGGCCCAATGGCGGACTGCTGGCCTGCTGGTTGCGCGGAACCGGTTTGGGTCCTTACGAACTCATAATTTGGGCAACGTTTGTTTTCCTTTCGTTGACCTGTCTTCAAAAGGGCTTTGATCGCTCTTTGAACAAGAGAGGTTTTGGCTTTCTCCGGCCAACTACCACATCTGAGCTTTGTGGGTTGCATTTAATACGATGTCGCACTATATAGTTCGATATCGTATTAATATGGAGTGGCAGTAATGGCAACGCGACGTACATTTTTGAAAGTTCTAGGCGGTGGAGTGATTTTGGCAGCAGGCGGTGCTGGCACGTTCTTAGGAACGCGAACCCCGTCGAAAGCGTTGGAACCTTGGAGCAAAGCAGGTGACTACGAAGACCCCCGAATGAGAGCATTATCCTATGCAATTCTTGCGCCCAATCCTCACAACAGGCAGCCATGGGTTGTCGATCTTGCTGTCGAAAATGAGATCAAAATATATCGCGACAGAGAAAAGAACTTGCCCGAGACGGACCCTTTTGACCGTCAATTGACGATCGGTATGGGATGCTTTCTAGAGCAGTTGTCTATAGCCGCCAGCCAAACCAATCATTCCGTGCAATTCGACCTTTTCCCTGACGGAGAAAATGGGGCTATTGCTCTTGCTCGGTTCACCGATGGCGCAACTGCCGATCCACTCTTTGAAGCAATCCCCGACAGACGTTCCTGCAAAGAACCTTTTGAGGCACGCGTGCCGAAGATTGATACAAAACTGACTGAATTGGCTGATATCCACACAGATACTTCATTGGTCAGTCAGCTGCGCAACCTCACTTTGGATGCGTGGATGGTGGAAGCGAAAACCCATCGCACGATGAAAGAATCAACCGACCTGTTCAGGCTTGGAAAGGCGGAAATTGAAGCCAATCCTGACGGAATAGACTTCTCAGGCCCGTTTTTCGAAACTCTCATTCTGACAGGCCTCATGACGCGTGAAGGTTCGCTTGATCCCAACAGTTTTGAATTTGCAGAAGGTGTCAAAATTTACACAGAAATGCTGACAGCCACGCCAGCTTACGCTGTGGTACACACACCGCAAAACGACCGTCTCTCTCAAATTGAAGCAGGTCGCCGATGGCTCAGGTTGAACCTCACCACCACCGCTCTTGGGCTTTCGCTGCATCCCGTTTCGCAAGCTTTGCAGGAATATCCTGAAATGGCAGAACACTATGCGACTGCGCATAAACTGTTAGCGAAGAATGGTGAGACCATTCAGATGTTGGGTCGTTTGGGCTATGGTCCTACCACGCCGGTGACGCCAAGGTGGCCGTTGGAAGCGAAGCTGATGAAAGGGTGAGCAGATCGATAAAGAGGATGCAAAGCCGCAGGTCAATATTGGCGAACTGTTTTCGTTCTTCAACGAAATCGGGATCATCAATCAACTGTCTTCGAACATCTTTCAAAAGAGGCTGCCAGACGGGGTGACGATCGCGCAATTCTCCGTGCTCAATCACCTTTTTCGCGTGAGGGATGGACAAACGCCACTGGCTATGGCGAGTGCATTTCAGGTTCCTAAAACAACTATGACTCATAGTTTGGCAGGGCTTGAGAAACGCGGTCTGGTTGTGATGAAACCAAATTTGGACGATGGCAGGTCAAAATGCGTTTGGTTGACTGACGCAGGACGCATATTTCGCGATAAAGCGATCGCCGATTTGGCACAGGATATGATGCGACTGGCGCCCAAATTGAACCTGAATGAAGTCATCGAAACAATGCCAGTTCTCGCGAGAGTTCGCTCGGTTCTGGATGAAGACAGAAACTAGGTGCCGCCGCACCATCTGTTGAATTTCAAAACTTCTCGCTGGCATAGTTTGCGTGGCGCGTTATGTTGCGGCCGATCCCCGAATGAAGAAGTTTCTCATGCGCACTGCATTCATCACCGGTACGGCCGGATTTATTGGTTTCAATCTTGCACAGGAATTGCTGTCCCATGGCTTCAAGGTCGTCGGATATGACGGTTTCACCGATTATTATGATGTGAAAATGAAGCGTGCGCGCCATGCCGAATTGCAAGCTTCGTCGAATCATTTTCACCCAGTCGAAGGCATGCTTGAAGATGTGGATGCACTTTCGAAAGCGTATATGGACGCCAAACCTGATGTGGTTATCCATTTGGCCGCACAAGCTGGTGTCCGATATTCGCTGGAAAACCCGCAGTCATATGTCAGTTCCAACATCATCGGCACGTTTAATTTGATGGAACTGACCCGTCAGTCGAAACCAGAACACTTTCTCTTCTCTTCGTCTTCTTCGGTTTATGGCGGCAATGAAGATGTGCCGTTCACAGAAATGCAGCGATGCGACTCGCCTATGTCAATTTATGCAGCGACCAAGAAAGCGACCGAAGAACTCACCCATTCCTATGCGCATCTGCACAATATCCCCACCACGGGGTTCCGCTTCTTTACAGTTTACGGCCCGTGGATCAGGCCTGACCTTGCACTGACAAAGTTCACTCGCGCTATATTGGCGGGCGAACCGATAGACATTTACAACAACGGCAACATGGAGCGCGACTTCACCCACGTGAGCGACATTGTGCGTGGAATTCGTCTGCTCATAGATGTGGTGCCATTGGCACCTGATGACCGCGCAGAAATGGCAACTTCAAAGATCGATACACTGTCGCGCGTTGCGCCACATCGGATTGTGAACATCGGGGCAGGGCAGCCCGTACGTTTGTTGGATTTTATCGATCACATCGAACGCGAACTCGGCATTGAAGCCAAACGCAACTATATGCCGATGCAACCCGGCGACGTTCATCGAACCCATGCCTCGATTGATTTGTTAAAGGAACTCACCGGGTTCGAGAGCCAAACAGGCATCGAAGATGGTGTCCGTGATTTTGTCACTTGGTATAAAGAGCATGGCGCAGCCTATGGCTGAACGTTGAAATCCTAGCTCCAGCCTTCCAGCTCGGCATTAACCTCTGGCATTGAAAGCAGCAATTCCTTCACACCCTCCACATCCAGTCGTTCAGTGTTGTGAGAATGGTAGTCTTCATATTGCGTTGTGGTTTCATCACCCTCTGAAAAATACGCTTTATAATTCAAGTCACGATCATCCATGCGAATGCGATAGTAGTCGCCTAAATCTTCCGACTGGGCGAGTTCTTGTGCAGTTGCGAGAGTTTCAAACAGTTTTTCCGCGTGACGCCAGCCAATGGCTTCAACCGGATGGTCTTGGCGC
>CALHHQ010000240.1 GCA_938030645.1 uncultured Rhizobiaceae group bacterium | reverse complement strand
GTTGGTTTCTATCAAACTCTTCGTTCACCCAGTTCTGGTCTATGTTCTGGTCAGTTGGGTGGGCGATTTCGAGCCTGTTTGGGTTTACACAGCCGTTTTGCTTGCCGCTCTTCCAACAGCAACCAATGTCTTTGTCATCGCTCAGCAATATGATGTGTGGGTTGCACGTGCGTCCAGCATGGTCTTGGTGTCAACCGTGGTCTCAGTGGTAACGGTGACGGGGCTGCTTTATCTTATCGCGACCGGTTTACTGCCGCCCGACCTCTTTCCATCAAACTAGCAGCTGAGGGCAATGCGTCTCGCAAGCCATTGCCCAACCCGCCATGCATGGCCAGCTTGCGCAACCAACCAACATTCCCCAATGCCGATATGCCAACAGTGCGGGCGATTTGAACAGGAAGGAAATCTGTAAGCAGCGAACGATTCATGATGTCGACTCCTGCTGTGCGCAAAGCAACATCAGCCACTCGTTTTCGCGAATAACCGCTAAGCAACACTCCATCTGACAAGTCATTTGAGGCGACACTCTCGGCCAAGTCACATACATCGCGCAAACCAAGGTTGAACCCTTGAGCGCCAATTGGAGGAAATACATGTCCTGCTTCGCCAACCAGTGCCACACCGTTGCCGCCAAAAGATTTAGCCGTCATTCCAGACAAAGGTATGGCGCTCAGAGGTGTTTCGATATTCACTTTACCAAAACAGGATTGCATTTTATTTTCAATATATTGTTCTAGTTTACGAATGTTCCAATTTAAAAAATTATCAGCTTCGCTGGATGCCACAACCCACACAAGGCTGGAGCGGTTTGGAGCATCAGGTTTCGATGGCAATGGAACTTGCGTAAACGGGCCAGTTTCAGTGTGAAACTCTGCCGAAACATAATCATGGGGCAAACTGTGTTTGAACGTGAGAACCAATGCCGTTTGCGGATATGACCATTCTTTCACATCAATTTCCGCACTCTCACGCAAAATGGAATTCCGCCCCTCTGCGGCAACAGCCAGTTTAGTTTCTAGAACCGATCCATCATTTAGTTTCAGTGTGACCTGACCGGTTTCGCACAGAGCGTCTTCCAACAACGCATCGTGGCGGGTGATCGTTTGATCTTCACCGATCTGCTCCTCCAAAAGCCCGATCATGTCGGCATTTGGAACATTGTAGCCAAACGCATCCAAATCCATCTCACTGGCACGAAAGTCTGTGACGGGCGCGCGAACCAGCCTTTTGCTTCCATCAATGAGACGCATTGTTTTTAAGGGCGCGGTGGCAGGTTTGATGGTGTCCCAAACGCCTAATTCTTCAAGAACGGCGATTGACGGCATCAACATGGCGGTTGTGCGCGGGTCTTGCGATGTCACTTTGGGGGCCACCAGACCGATTTTTAAGCCCTGGTCTCGAATAGACTGCGAGAGCTTCAAAGCAGCAATGAGCCCAATCAACCCTCCGCCAACAACCGCGATGTCTGACTGTCCCGTCTTCATTCCAAAACCTATGATCACGCTGTTCATCGACTGTTTTCATATATTAGCTTTGATACCCTTGTGAAAGGTCGAGTGGGTCCATTCTTTATGGGTTCGAGCGTGACCAATTGACCGTTTGTCGAATGAGCCCCTCAATCTGGACGTGGATTGATTGCATTCTGTTGTTTTCAAACACATGCAAAAATGGCAACTGGTTCAAAGTTTCGCTGATTGAGTGTGTTGAAGTTTTGATTTTTGAGGGCCGTGTTGGTAATGCTGATTGATGGATAGACCTCCTAACAATGTACTTATCGGTTTTTCGATCCACTTGTTCACCGCATCTGGCGCGTTTTGGGCATTCTTGGCACTTGTGGCCGCTGCGGAAGGTCGCTTTACGAATATGTGGTTCTGGTTGGGTGTAGCGCTGCTGGTGGACGGTGTTGATGGTCCTATGGCCCGCTATTTCAATGTAAAAACGGTCTTGCCCAATTGGTCTGGTGAACTGCTCGATTGCATTATCGATTATGTGACATTCGCTCTGATACCTGCCTTTGCGCTCTATCAATCCGGCTTCCTGGACGAGATATACTCGTTCATATGTGCTGCTTTGATCGTTTGTACGAGTGCAATCTATTACGCTGACACGCGCATGAAGAGCCGCGACAATTGCTTTATCGGCTTCCCCATTTGTTGGAATATGCTGGTGTTCACATTGTTTGTGATGGAGCCAGGTTGGTACATCGCGTTTGGTGTGGTGATTGTTTCAACGGCGCTGACCTTCTCGCCGCTTTTGTTCGTTCATCCCGTGCGCGTGAAGCTCTGGCGCCCGTTCACGCTATCCATGTTGGCACTGTGGACCTTGTTTGGTCTTATGGCGCTCTATTCCTGGTATTTTGGAATGGAAGTGTCATCGATTGCTAAAATCGGAATCGCGATAACGGGCCTCTATCTTTACTGCGTCGGTTTTGTTCAACAACTCTTAGGTAAAGTCGCCTGATAAGCCTCCATTGGAATGAATTTTCATGATTGAATTGCTTTACGATCCCGCCGTTTGGGCCAGTTTTGCAACGCTCACAATTATGGAAATTGTGCTGGGCATCGACAACATCGTGTTCATTTCTGTGGTTGTGAACCGGCTTCCCGAACATCAAGCAGACCGCGCCCGTAAACTCGGCCTGTTGCTGGCGCTCGTTTTCCGCATTGTGCTGCTGCTGTTCCTCACTTGGATTATCGGATTGAAGGCTGAATTGTTCCAAGCGTTCGGCCAATCATTCTCGTGGCGGGATATCATCCTCATCGCGGGGGGAACCTTCCTGCTTTACAAAGCCACCTCCGAAATTCACGAAGAACTTGAAGGTGAAACAGAGGAAGAGGCCGCTCAGCGCATTTCAACGGCTTCCTTTGCCAAGATCATTGGACAGATCATCGTCATTGATTTGGTGTTCTCCGTCGATTCTATCGTCACGGCAATTGGTATGGCTGAACATGTGGAAGTCATGATTGCGGCAGTTATCATTGCTGTGATTGTTATGTTTATTGCCTCTGGCACCATAGCAGGCTTCATTCGTCGTCACCCGACCACCAAAATGTTGGCTTTGGCATTTTTGCTGCTTATCGGGGTGTCGCTGGTGGCAGACGGTTTAGGGTTTCACCTGCCACGCGGTTACCTCTATGCGGCTATGGGCTTTTCTGTTTTGGTGGAATTCATCAACATTATGGCCGGCCGTAAGCGCGCTAAAAAGACATCGCAGTGAAGTCACAAACAGCTCCATTTTCGAAGGTCAAAGCGCCTGTCGAAGGCCTTTGGCCTGTCTTTGCGGTTTTCTTCGCTGAGGCCTTTGTGTTGGGGAACTGGATCACGCGCATTCCTGATGTGAAAGATCTGTTTGAGATGTCCGCGAGCCAGCTCGGACTCATTCTTTTCACTTTGGCTTCTGGCACCTTGATCGCTTTTGTGTTTGGCAGCCGATTAGTCAAACAAATGGGTGTCGGTCGCGTATGTGTTTGGGCGGTGCCGGCATGGGCACTTGCCATGGCATTGGTGCCGCATATGCCGAACATCGCTGGTCTTGCTGTATTGGCAGTCTGCGCAGGTATGGGAATCGGCCTTCTTGAAATTGGTATGAACACTGCCGCGGACAAATTGGAACGCACCAGCGGTGTCCGTTGTATGTCCCGTGCCCACGGGTTTTGGAGTGTTGGGTCGTTGGTGGGGGCGCTCACAGGAACACTGTTTGCATGGTTGGAAACCAGTGTCGCGCTGCACTTTGCCATAACCATGCCTTTGATCGCAGTGTTTGGAATTGTCGCTGCGCACAAGATCCCGAGATTCCCGAAAACTCAAACGGTCGACGAAAATGAGGCTACTTTCAAATTGCCTGCTAGAGGTCTGGTGCTTTTGTGCCTCATGCCCATTGGTATCATGTTGATCGAAGGGGCATTTATTGATTGGTCAGCGTTGTTTTTGCGTGACGTATTAAATGCAGGGCCAATTGCTGTGGGCCTCATATTCTCAGCTTTTGCCACATTAATGTCGGTCACCCGATTGAGCGGTGATTGGTTGCTGGACAAGTTCGGACCCGTGAAAGTCGCTCAAACATCAGGCGTTTCAGCCATTATTGGCATTTCACTTTTTGCACTGGCCCCCAATGTCTTTGTGGCGTTCATAGGCGCATTTTTCTCAGGCCTTGGCGTGGCAATTGTCTATCCTTTGGCCATGGCGGAAGCCGCAAAGAGACCAGGCGATGCAGAAGACAACGTGGCCGCTATGTCTTTGTTCTCGTTCACTGCTTTCATGCTTGCGCCACCGCTAATTGGCTTTGTCGCAGATGTATCAAGCCTTCGAATTGCACTTGCACTTCTCATACCCATTGCTGCAACATCACTGCTGCTGACGGGCGAATTGAAAAAGGGAAATACCAATGCCGAAACTGATTG
>CALHHQ010000239.1 GCA_938030645.1 uncultured Rhizobiaceae group bacterium | reverse complement strand
CATTTGGCGGTAAATGAAGTGGCACAAGCGTGGCGCTCGACTCAAAGCATCGGGGAATTTCTATCCACCATTACCAATCTACCATTCTATCGAGCAATGGCATTCACGTTGACTTACACGTTTGTCGTGACCCCATGTTTGATCATATTGGGGTTCATGATCGCGGTGGCCGTGAATGCGCTTAATCAAAAGCTCAAAGGTATTGTGATATTTTTCTCGCTTTTGCCGATGATAGTAACGCCGCTGATTGGGTCCCTAATCCTGTTCTGGATGATCGATTCCCGTGGAATTTTGGGAAGTCTGTTGCAGTGGCTGGCCAATGATCCTGATTTGTCGCTGAAGGCGTCAACAACTCTGACATGGGTGATGTTGATGGTTTACGGGGTTTGGCATTCGGCACCATTTGCCTTTGTTGTATTCTACGCTGGCCTTCAAACATTGCCTCAGGACACGTTGGAATCGGCCATGATTGATGGTGCGACTCGTTGGCAGCGCATTCGTTACGTGATCATTCCACATATTATGCCGTTGGCGACATTTGTGGCGCTTATCCAATTGATGGACAATTTCAGAGTTCTGGAACCGATTGTTGGCTTCAATGCTGAGGCTCATGCGACCTCACTATCTTGGATCATATTCAATGATCTGAGCGGTGAAACCCAATTGCTGTCTTCAGCAGCTGCAACGTCGGTGCTGACAATTATTGGTGTCGCGATTTTGCTCTCGCCGGTGCTTGTGCGCACTTGGCGCGACTTCAATAGGAAGGCTTGATTGATATGGCTGCTGCTGCAGAAAACAAGTCTTTGGGCCTGCGTATATTTTCAGTTGGATTTGTCATTTTCTGGCTCATTCTAGCGGCGTTTCCGTTTATCTGGACATTGTGGGGATCGTTCAAAGTAGAGCTAGATTTCTTCTCGATTTCCGACTGGACGAATGCACTGACCGGCGCTCAAACCGAAAAGGTTTATGGCTCTCCATTTACTGGTGCTGGTTATGAAGGTGCATGGATTCAAGAAGACTTTTTGAAGGCCATGCTCAACACGGCGATTGTGTGCTTCTTCGTGGTTTGCACGTCGTTGACCATCGGGACGTTGGGTGGATATGCCTTGTCCCGATCAGGCTTTCGCTACACGTTTTGGCTTTTGATCATCGCGTTGATCTTTCGCGCCATTCCTCAAATCACACTCGTGTCTGGCTATCTGCTGCCGTTTTTTGAGTGGAATGTATGGGGCATTTTGCCGACGAGTATTATCGTTTTGGTTGCCATCAATCAGCCGTTCACATTGTGGATGCTGCACTCGTTTTTTCAAAAGATCCCAAAGGATCTTGATGAAAGTGCCATGGTGGATGGCTGCACAAGGTTCCAAGCATTTCGCCACGTCATTATTCCGGTCATGTGGCCAGGAGTTATCACAACAGGGCTGTTTTCCTTCTTGCTTGCTTATAACGACTTTCAGGTTACGGCACTTTTGTTGGCGAAGGAGAACCAGACCATGGTTCCCAAAATCGCTAGCTTTTTGGGAACAACCCAAACAGAAGGCAATGTGATGTTTGCAGTTGCTTCAGTGGTCTCTGCGACCGCTCCACTATTTGTTCTTGTCATGTTTTTCCAACGTCAGATTGTGAGTGGACTCACAGCCGGCGCGGTGAAGGGGTAATCGTTATGGCTGGTATCACACTCAAAAATGTGACCAAGAGATGGGGCGACTTTGTTGCTGTTCAGGAATTCAATCTTGAGATTGCCGATAAAGAGTTTCTTGTTTTGCTTGGGCCTTCAGGGTGCGGAAAAACAACCACTATGCGTATGATCGCGGGTCTTGAAGAAGCGACCACGGGCGAGATTTGGATTGGTGATCGAATGGTCAACGATCTGGAGCCGAAAGATCGCGACATCGCAATGGTGTTCCAATCCTACGGTCTTTATCCCAACATGACGGTTTGGGAGAACATTCGCTTTCCTTTGAAGGTTAGGAAAGTTGATCCCTCGACGCACCAAGAACGTGTGCAGAAAGCCGTGGATATGGTGGAGCTTGAAGGCTTCACCCATAGACGTCCTGCCGAACTTTCTGGCGGTCAAAGACAACGTGTTGCACTGGCACGTGCGATTGTGCGGGAACCAACCGTGTTCTTGATGGACGAACCACTGTCCAACCTTGATGCGAAATTGCGTGTTTCAACGCGTGCTCAAATCAAGAATTTGCAGAACACTCTGGCGACCACAACAATTTACGTCACACATGATCAGATTGAAGCCATGACGTTGGCGGATCGTGTTGTTGTTATGAACGAAGGTGTTGTTCAACAAGTTGGCACGCCTGTCGAGATTTATGATCGCCCTCAGAACACTTTTGTGGCTGCGTTCATCGGGTCACCCGCGATGAACCTTGTCGAAGGTGAAATTAAGGCAGGTGTGTTCACAAGCGGAAATATGAAAGTTACTGGCTTGCCGAAAACCCACGAAGGGAAAGTCACACTTGGCTTTCGTGCTGAAGATGCTTCAGTGGTGAAAACCAAAGGTCAATTGAAAGCGGATGTTTATTCTATGGAGCTTTTGGGTGAGGCGACCATGGTCACCGTGCGCGCGGGAAAATCCATGTTGAGCGTGAAGGCTGAAAAAGACTATCGCGCAAATATTGGCGAGAGTGTTCAGTTTAATATTCCGGCCAGCATTTGCCACTTGTTTGATCCTTCAAACGGCGAACGTCTCGACTAATTTTATAGAATAGGACTTTGGAATGGCCGGAGCACGCCCAGAGCAGGCTTATCTTTCTGCAGACAATGATTTGTCGAAACGTGAAATAACACGCCAGATTATTGAAGGCATGGTCGATGGTTTGAACGACCACCGCATCGCAGATATTGGCGAGTTTTTCAGTGAAGACTTCCGCTGGATGGGCAATGCCGGTTGTGGTTTCAAAGAGGGGTTGCAAGAGTTTCAGGACGCTTGGCAAAAGCCCTTTCAGGCCGCCTTTTCTGAAAAGATCTGCATTGATGAAGCGCGTTTGTTTGACGGTGAATGGGCCGCAGCATTTGGTCGGCAGGAAGCGGTGCATTCAGGTGAGTTTATGGGTATTGCGGCAACTGGCAAAAAAGTCGTCATTCGCTACATGGATTTTTGGAAAGTGGTGGACGGTAAGATTGTCGATAACTGGGTCATGGTCGATTTTCCTGACATTATGAAACAGTTGGGTGTTGATGCATTCAACGGTCATGGATGGGAAAACCTGACCGAAAACCCGAAGCGCGATTTTAGACCAGACCAATTGCCCTGGCGAAAATAACAATCGGTTCGCTTTTCCAGCAGAAACCGATGACCGCAATGAATGACTATTTTGGAGAGACTTGATGATTCGTCATTTGAAAACTGCCCGAAGTGAAGAGGCGAGAGCCGAGGATGACTCTAAAGTACGCGCATCTGTTGAGAGCATTCTATTGGATATTGAGAAACGCGGTGATGTTGCTGTTCGGGAGCTTTCTGAAAGATTCGACAATTATAGCCCTCCGCAATTTCGTCTGAATGACAGCGAAATTGAAGCCGCAATGCAGAAGGTTTCTGCCCGCGATATGGACGACATTAGATTTGCACAAAAGCAAATCCGAAATTTTGCCGAAGCTCAACGGGCGTCGATGACTGATATTGAAGTCGAAACCATGCCCGGTGTTATTTTAGGTCATAAGAACATCCCCGTTCAATCAGTAGGGTGTTATGTGCCTGGCGGCAAATTTCCAATGGTTGCGTCTGCGCACATGTCAGTGCTCACCGCTTCTGTTGCAGATGTTCCGCGCATCGTTGCATCCGCTCCGCCGCAAAATGGAGAGCCGCATCCTGCGATTGTGGCAGCCATGAAATTGGGTGGCGCTCATGAAATTTACGTCATGGGTGGTATTCAAGCTGTAGGTTCAATGGCGTTGGGAACTGAAACGATTGAGCCCTGTCATATGATTGTTGGTCCTGGCAATGCGTTTGTGGCAGAGGCCAAACGCCAGTTGTTCGGGCGTGTAGGTATCGACTTGTTTGCGGGGCCAACGGAAACGATGGTGATTGCAGATGAAACAGTTGACGCAGAACTGTGTGCGACTGATCTGTTGGGCCAAGCTGAGCATGGCTATAATTCTCCTGCTGTTTTGTTGACT
>CALHHQ010000238.1 GCA_938030645.1 uncultured Rhizobiaceae group bacterium | reverse complement strand
TGCTCGTTTTTCGCTCCACAACAAATACCCGAACAAGAATGGGAAACTGACAACTGCCACCAATATGCCTGCTGCAATTGATGCAAAATTTGCAAATGTTCCGCCAACAGCGCTGGCAACTTCTCCTGTGACTTGCTCAAGACCCAAAGAGATTCCACCATCGGTCAACGCAAATGCGGCAAAGCCTATCATACCAGATGTCAAAACGGCTGAAATCACCACGCCGCCACGGCGGCTGATTTTGCTTGCCAGCCAACCCGTCAAAGCACCAGAAGTTGGAAGGAAAATCAAAGCCGTCATCAGAGAAGCCGACAAGACGATAATCACCATGATCGGCAGATAAGACATGAATTCGCCAGGAACACCGGGCCACAAAAGCAATGGCAAGAACGCAGCCAGTGTGGTCGCGGTGGACGAAACAACTGGCCAAAACATCAATTGCGCTGCGCGTGTATAGGCTTCCGTTGCGGGCATACCTTCAGCCAGCTTTCGGTCGGCATATTCGGTCACCACAATGGCACCATCCACCAACATGCCGACTGTCAACACCATGCCGAACAGAACCATCATATTCACGGTCATTCCGGCAAACCCAAGAATGAGGAAGCCAACGGCGAATGAAACAGGGACAGACAGGCCAACAAGAAGGCCTGAGCGCAATCCAAGAGAAGCCACCACAACCACCATCACCAGCATGATCGCGGTCATGATGGAGGCTTGAAGCGATCCTTGCACTTCACCAATGAAACTGGATTGGTCCAGCAGATAGTTGATCTTGATGCTGGACGGCCAGTCCTTTGAAAAATCGGCAACCACTTTGCGCACAGCAACATTGTTCTCAATGATGTTGGTGCCAATGCGCTTCACCACTTCTAGCGAGATCGCAGGTTCACCATTCACGCGAGTGTAAGCAGAATGGTCTTTGAATGTGCGACGAATTTCAGAAACATCGCCGAGCGTAACCACAGCTTCGCCGTTCTGTTTTATGGGAATTTCGTAAACATCCTTAGCGCTCTCAATGAGGCCAGGGACCTTGAGATTAAACCGCCCCGAGCCGCTGTCGAGGAAGCCAGCGGCAATCAGCTGGTTGTTTTGCGAAAGAGCATTCAGCAATTCAGATTGGTTGATGTTGTAGGATTCAAGCTTTGCAAGATCGAGAACGACTTCCAACATTTCTTCACGGTTGCCTGAAAGGTTGGCATCACGAACCGTGCTGATCGCTTCGATCTCGTCTTTCAATCGACGGGAATATTGAAACAGAGTGCGCTCAGGAACTTGGCCTGAAAGCGTGACAATTATAGTTGGTTGCAACGCGAAGTTGGTTTCTGCAATCACCGGCTCATCGGCATCCGCAGGCATTTCAGACTTTGCTTGATCAACCTTATCGCGAATATCTGCCAGAACTTCGGTCTTGTCGGTGCCAATGTTGAATTCAAGAACAGCAGTCGCGTTGCTTTGCGCCGAGATTGTCGTGATTTCTTTTAGCCCATCCAGTCCACGAAGTTTGCTTTCCAGTGGTCGCACCAGAAGCCGTTCTGCATCGCCCGGCGATATGCCTTGTTGGGTGACAGAGACGAAATAAACCGGAACATCAATGTCGGGCTGAGCTTCCTTCGGGACGTTGATATAGGACAGCACACCGGCAATCACCATAACGACCATCATCAGGAGAACCGTCTTAGGACGGCTCAGAATTACGGCGAGAGCTGAAGTCACGAGTTTACCTCCGAAGCTTTAGCCTCTTTTGCCTTGTCTAAAGCTTCCATTTGCGCGGCTGTTACAGGGGTGACGACCTGACCAGATGCAACGAAGTTTTGTCCAAGCGTGATAATTTTCATGCCGGCACTCAACCCCTCAACCCAGACGCTGTCATCTTCTTGTGCGATGATTTTCACAGGCACGAATTCAACTTTGTTTTCTGCCGCAACAATGCGCACACCAACTTCTCCATCGTCTTCCAAGGTCAGCCAACTCGGCTTCAACTGATAAGCCTCTGTAGGGGAGAGGTCGATTAAAGCCTGAGCCGTCAAACCATCGCGGATTGCGCGATCTTTATTGGGCATTTCAACTTCGATTGTGAATGTACGTGTGCTGGCGTCTGCCACTCGGGAAATATAACGCACCTTGCCCGAAATCTCTGAACCGGAAATCAGTTTGATTTTTGATGTCATGCCCACGTTCACGGAACCAATTTCACGCTCTGGTATCTGGCCGGAAAACAACATTGGGTCCGTATCGACAAGAGTCACACAAACGCCGCCCGCCGCGAGATTATCACCCACTTCTGCCAACGGAGATTGAACTTGTCCTGAAACGGAAGCCTTTATTTGTGTGCGTCTCATTTCTTGTTTGGCGGTGGCGACGGAAGACTTTGCGCTGTCCATAGCTGCTTTTAGCGAGCGCAACCGTGAATTCGTGGCGAAACCACGTTTTACCAGTTTGCGGTTGGCCTCATAATCCGATGATGTTTGTTCCAAAAGTGTTTCAGCTTGTGCCAATTGTATTTCCCGTACGCCCTTGTCGATTTCGCATAAAAGGTCGCCGGCTTTGACAAAGTCGCCTTTGTTCACCAAACGCGCTTCAACTGTTCCGCCTGTTTCTGCACGAACGCTGACCATGGCATCAGCTTGTGTGCGGCCACGAATTGTGAGTGTTTCAACCCGTTGTGATGGTTGAATTTCAGCCACACGAACGCGAAAGGCTTCTTCCGTTCTTTCAGCTTCCCGTTCAACAATGGTTTTGGCTTTTGGGTCTGCTTGACCGCCCAAAATCAATTGCCCTGTGAACATCCAGCCGCCTACGGCTGCTAGAATTGCCAGTGCCACCAAATGTGATCCACGTAATTTCATGGTGTCAGTTCCTATTCCGCAGCGATCAATGGTTCAGTCTTGGGAAGACTGCTGCCCGCAACGGCTTCAAGTGCTTTTCGGTTGTTTAGAATGTAGTCGAGACCTTGGCTCAAACAGGCGCGCCCATAATTGGCGACCCACTCGGCGCCAGCCATGTCAATTTCACGAACTTCGCTGTCAATTTGTGCCAGTTCTTCGGTCAGGAAAACGATTTGCGCATCAATCGCTGCAGACACATTTGCAGGTGACATCAGTTCAGCGCACATGGCCAGCAGAAGGAATTCGCTTTTGTAATTGTCTTTCTGCGCAGGCTTGCTGAGTGCATAGAGAAATTCGGCACGCCCCAGATCCGTGATCGTATAGACCTTTCGGTTTGGTTTGCCGTTTTGTTGAATTTCTTCAACCTTCACCAATTGGTCGTCGCTCATCGCTTTTAACGCTGGATAGATGGAACCAAAACTCGCATCCACGAAATGGCTAAAATGCCCTTCACTGACAAGCTTCCGAATTTCGTATCCGGTCGCATCGCCGCTGTTCAACACAGCCAAACACAAGGTGCGGACGTTCATATTCGCTCTCCCGATTTGCTCATGGACAAATCAATATGCTGGACATGTATATATCCAAACATCATATATCAAACGAGAATATGAATTTTTGGTGACGATAGTGTCGCAGATTGTCTGGAAGTCGGATTAGCTGCTTAACCAAGACTTCGATTTGAAGCTAAAGACCCCACCAGTATGCGCATTGGACGGCGATACCAGATCAATCAATGTGGGTACAATGTCTTCGGCGGGTGCAACCGTTTTGGGGTCTTCACCGGGTGCATATTGAGCGCGCATTTTGGTGCGCAACGTGCCAGGATCAACAAGATTAGCGCAAATTTTGGTGTTGGACACCTCTTTAGCGTAGGTCTCGACCAACACTTCAAGCGCGGCTTTTGAAGCTGCATAGGTCGCCACGTAACTGCGCTTGCTTCGTGCTGCGCCGGAACTCACGAATAAAGCGCGGCCCGCATCAGATGCTTGAAGCAATGGGTCAAGTGAACGCAGAAGACGATAATTTGCAGTAACATTGACCGCAAAAACATCTTCAAACACGTTTGGCTTCAACTGGGCGAGCGGCGTTGCGATGCCCAATATGCCCGCATTCCCCAACAAAATATCCAGTTTGCCCCAACGCTCATTGATCGTTGCGCCTAGGCGATCAAGAGCATCAAAATCTTTAATATCGAGTGGCACCAGTGTGGCTGAACCACCCGCAGCCTGAATCTCATCGTCAAGTTCTTCAAGGCCGCCCACGGTACGAGCCAGCGCAATGACATGTGCACCAGCTTTCGCAAACCCAAGTGCAGCTTGATAGCCCACGCCGCGCGAAGCACCAGTCACGACTGCAATGCGGCCTTCTAAAGGCTTAGACATATCGTTCACTCTTAACGTCCGCCAGACAACATCGAAATGGGCCGTACATTGTCTGCACCGGTGAGATCAATGCCTTCTTTGTCGGTGAGGCTTGTTGGATATTCGCCTGTGAAGCACGCATCACAGAACTGAGGCATGTCGTTGTCCCGTGCGGCTTCTCCCGCTGCGCGGTAGAGGCCATCAATGGTCAGGAATGAAAGTGAATCGACTTTAATAAAGTCAGCCATTTCTTGGGTGCTCATGCGAGACGCCAAAAGCTTTTGCTTTTGTGGCGTATCAACTCCGTAATAGCAGCCGGAAACAGTCGGCGGGCTGGCAATACGCATATGAACCTCTTTCGCACCAGCATCGCGCACCATGGCCACGATTTTCTGACTTGTAGTGCCGCGAACAATTGAATCATCGACCAAAATAACCCGTTTGCCTTCAATCAGCTTGCGGTTCGCATTGTGCTTCAACTTCACACCCATATGGCGGATGTTATCCGACGGCGCGATAAATGTGCGGCCCACATAGTGATTGCGGATGATGCCGAGTTCGAAAGGCAAGTTGGCTTCCTGTGCGTATCCGATGGCTGCCGGTGTGCCAGAGTCTGGAACAGGAACCACGAGATCAGCATCAATGGACGCTTCTCGCGCGAGCTCTTCACCAATTTTCTTTCGAACGGCATACACGTTTTCGCCTTGAACCATAGAGTCAGGTCTTGCGAAATACACGTATTCAAAGACGCAGAAGCGGGATGGCTTTTTCTCAAGCGGGAAGTGGCTCTCAATGCCGTTCTCTGTCACGACGACCATTTCACCAGGTTCAACATCCCGCACATAGCGCGCACCGATAATGTCGAGAGCGCAGGTCTCGGAAGCCAGAACATAGCTGCCGTCCACATCACCAAGAACCAATGGGCGAACCCCGAGTGCGTCACGGCAACCAATCAGTTTTTTGCCTGAAAGAGCGACTAGCGAAAATGCGCCTTCCAGCTGCTTTACAGCATCAGTCAGTTTGTCCACCAAACGGGTCTCTTCGCTCATGGCGATGAGGTGAAGAATAACTTCGGTATCTGATGTGGACTGGAAAATCGCACCTTTGTGCTGCAACTGTTCGCGAATGGTTCCTGCATTGGTCAGGTTGCCATTGTGGGCAACTGCAAAGCCGCCACCTGCGAAGTCAGCAAAGAATGGCTGCACATTGCGCATGCCTTCGCCACCCGTCGTTGAATAGCGATTGTGCCCAATCGCGTATTGACCGGGGAGGCGCTCAATGACGGATTGTTTGGTGAAAGTATCACCGATCAACCCAATATGGCGTTCTGCGTGAAATGTGGAGCCGTCGAAGGTCACAATACCTGCAGCTTCTTGTCCACGATGTTGAAGTGAATGGAGGCCAAGTGTGGTCATGGCTGCGGCATCAGCGTGCCCATAAATGCCAAAGACACCACATTCTTCTTTGAACTTATCGTCGGTGCTATCCATTGAGGATGGCCTCCTGTTGAGTGTTCCGATCAGGTTTTCTGTTCGGTGTCTTGTTCGCCTTCGGCAGGCTTTTCTGTTCCATCATCGAAGAAGCGCTTGATCACATCTTCAAGATTGTCGGGCAGGGCATCGCGAATTTCAGTTCCTATAGAAACCAGCATAGGTCTGGATTTTGCATTTTTGACCCAGTCAGGTTCATTGTCATTGGCCAGCCAAATGAAACCCATGAGAGCAATGATGACCAAAAGCGCACCTCGTGCCGCGCCAAATATGAAACCCAATGTACGGTCCAACACGCCAATGCGGCTGTCGATAATCGCATCAGCAAGGCGCATGGTGAGATAGCTGACAACAATCAGCACCACCAAGAAAATGGCAGCGGCAGAAACGGCGTCTGCAATAAGTTGGTTGTCTCTAAAAGTCTCTGCCAAGCCCTGAACTGTCGGTGAGAGGGTTTTGTAGAACATCGCAGCGGCGACCGCGGCTGCAACCCACGAGACAATTGACAAAACTTCGCGTGAAAAACCACGGATCATGGCAAGAATTGCTGAAATGAGCATGATGACAATCAAAATGCCATCGAGAAGCGTAATGGACATGCGTTTTTGAGCTCCGTCTTTATTGCGCTCTATGTGCCAGTATCGGCCTCGCCCTGCAAGGCTTCTGACGCTCCGGAAGCCAGTTCAACCACAAGATCTGCAAGTGTGGTGATTGTGTTGAGCTTCAAACCCAATTGTTTCACCACTTCGCTGCCTTTTGCATAGGTTGCTTGCTCAAAACCAAGTTTTCCAGCTTCTTTTAAACGGCCTGCAGCCTGCGAAACAGGGCGTAAATGGCCAGAAAGGCTGACTTCGCCAAAATATACAGAGTTTTCAGCCAATGGCTTGTTCACGAGAGAGGAAACAAGTGCAGCAGCTACAGCCAAATCTGCGGCAGGTTCAGAAATGCGAAACCCTCCTGCAACATTTAGATACACATCGTGACCACCAAGCCGAACACCACAATGGGCTTCCAGTACAGCGAGAATCATTGCAAGGCGTGAACTGTCCCACCCAACAACTGCACGGCGCGGTGTGCCAAGCGAAGATTGCGCAACCAAAGCCTGTATCTCAACCAGAACAGGCCGACGACCTTCCATACCTGCAAAGACGGCAGCACCCGGAGCCGCTTTATGGCGTTCACCCAAGAACAGTTCGGACGGGTTGGCCACTTCACGTAAACCCTTGTCGGACATTTCAAACACGCCGATTTCGTCAGTCGCCCCAAAGCGGTTTTTTACGGTGCGAAGGATGCGGAAATGG
>CALHHQ010000237.1 GCA_938030645.1 uncultured Rhizobiaceae group bacterium | reverse complement strand
AGCCGTTGCAAATCAATTTGAACTGCCAGTGATGTTCTACGCGATCATTATTGCCGGCATAGCTGCCTCAATGTCCAGCTGGATTGCCGTCGTTTTGGCTTGGCTGTTCGTGCTGCTCCGATATCTCCATGTGAAAGAGATGCTGGCGACACAGGTGCTTAAGCGACGAAAAATCTTCATACTCGGAATGCAGGTGTTTTTGCTGATGGCATTGGATTTCATCATCTCCATATTGTTTTTCGCCACCGCATAAACATGCCAGCCGTATCACCTGAATGGATATTACTTCCGGTCTTCGGACATCTGGTTTGGATATTCATCTTGTTTGTCATGGTGTCTGTGAAACGGATGCAAGCGACCAAAGCAGGCAGTCTTTCAATCGACGAACTTGCTCATAACGGGCGGGAACCAGAACAGTCGCGCCGTTGGGCGCGAAATCTCGACAATCAGTTTCAAGTGCCGATGCTTTTCTATGCCCTCGTTGCACTGTTGTTCGCAACTGAGGCAGTGACAGCCGCTCAAATTGCTCTTGCATGGGTTTTTTTGTTAGGGCGCATCGTGCATACGTTCGTTCAAATATCAGGCGATAACGTCACTTTGCGTGGTCGTGTCTTCACCATCAATTTTGCAGCACTGGCTCTTATGTGGCTCGTGTTCTTCTATTCCAGATTGGCGTTCCTATGAGACTTGGCGGCAGAATTCAGGCTGCAATTGATGTCCTTTCCGACATCGAAAAGCGCAAACGTCCAGTATCCGAGGCGTTAAAGAGCTGGGGGTTGGATCACCGCTTCGCTGGATCTGGCGACAGAGCAGCTATTGGCAACATCGTCTATGACGCATTGCGCAAACGGTTTTCCACGCAATATTTGATGTGCAGCGACAGCACGCGTCGATTGGTGTTTGGAACACTTTTGCGAGACTGGGGCTATACTGCTGATAGTCTGAACAATGAATTGGAAGGTGATAAGTTTGCGCCGGATCCGATTACAGAAGAAGAAGTGAAGGCGTTCAACAGTCGCAAACTTGAAGACGCACCTGAACATGTTCAGGCTGATGTGCCGGAGTGGCTTGCTCCTTTTCTAAAAGCAAACTTTGACGCGCATTGGGTGGAAGAAGCCCAAGCGTTCACAAAACGTCCGCCAGTTGATTTGCGGGTCAACACACTGAAAGCCAATCAGGCAAAAGTCGCCAAAGCTTTGTCCAAAACCAGTGCTGAACCAACGAAGATAGCGCGAAACGGTTTGCGCATTGCTGCTGGCACAGGGCCATCACGTCAGCCCAACGTTCAAGCAGATGGAGCGTTTCAAAAAGGCTGGTTTGAAGTGCAGGACGAGGGCAGTCAAATTGTGTCTGATCTCGTTTTTGCCCGTCCTGGTGAACAGGTTTTGGATTTCTGTGCAGGCGCCGGTGGCAAAACTCTTGCGCTGGCTGCGTCCATGGACAACAAAGGCCAAATCCACGCGTATGATGCAAACAAGCATCGCCTGAAGCCCATTTATGAACGCACCAAACGTGCTGGCATTCGCAATGCACAAATCCACAGCCCTGACAGCGATATGTCTGATCTTGTTGGTGCTATGGATCGCGTGGTTGTCGATGCGCCGTGTACGGGAACAGGAACATGGCGTCGTCACCCTCATGCGAAATGGAAGCTGACCAAAGAACAGCTTGAACAGAGGCTTACCGAACAAGAAGAAGCCCTGAGTGAAGCAGCGCCGTTCGTGAAGGTCGGTGGGTTTCTAGTTTACATCACGTGCAGCATTTTGCCCGAAGAGAACGAAAATCAAGTTCAAGCGTTTATTACGGATAATCCAGAATTCGAGTTGCTTTCCGTAGGGGAAGTCTGGCAGGATTTATTTGGATTTGATAAATTACAACCTTGGTCGTCAGACATGAAGACAGTCACTTTGACTCCCGCTTCTACAAACACCGATGGTTTCTATTTTGCGGTGATGGCGAAAAACGCCTGACACTGATTTTGCCAAGAGGATGACATGGCCAAATTTTTAACTCTGATTGTATTTGTTGTTGCCGTTCAGGGCATAGGCGCTTTGATTGGCACCACATTTACCACAGGCGAATGGTACGAAGGCCTGACAAAGCCGTTTTTCAATCCACCTTCCTATTTGTTTGGTATTGTTTGGCCAATATTATACCTGCTGGTTGCCATCGCCGGTTGGCGCGTGTTCAGCAGCGAAGGTGAAATGCCGGGTTGGGGTTTGTGGGTCAGCCAAATGTTGTTGAACTTTGCTTGGTCTCCAGTGTTTTTTGGCGCGCATCAAATATTTTGGGCCATGTGGGTGCTGATCGCGACACTGGTCCTGTCGTTGAGTTTCATGGCCACCAATTGGCATCAAGATCGAATAGCTGCGTTTTGCTTCGTGCCCTATGTGGCGTGGTTGGGCTTTGCTTTGATCCTTAATTTTTCAATTTGGATTTTGAATTAAGCAGCAAGTTAAAGAGCAAAGCGCAAAGTGTGCATTTGCGCACATTTCTGCACTAGGAAAATTGGGTTCCAGTAATTAAGACAGGCTATGGACTGGACCACACTCTTTATCGAGCAATTCGCATCGCCGGGCAAACTTGTCGGACATCTGTCCTACATTTTGCTTGTGGCATCCATGATGATGCGGTCGATGAAATGGCTGCGCATTATTGCCATTTCCGCAGGTGTCGTGTCGGCATTTTATGGCTATTTCTTCCTCAAAGATTTTGTAACCGTCTTCTGGGAAGTCATTTTCGTTTCCGTGAATCTGATACAATTGTTGTTTCTGGAAATTGAAAACCGCCGAGCTAAATTTTCTGAATACGAGCAACGGTTTATCAAATCTGCAATTCCAGGTGTTCAAAAGGCCCATGCCAAACGGTTACTGCGTCTTGCTATTGTGACGGAACACGAACCGGGCCAGGTGCTCACCACTGAAGGTGAGCCAGTGGGCCTATTGCACTATGTTTTAGAAGGCGCTGTGCGCATTGACAAAGCTGGAGCGATGGTGGGCGTGTGCGGCCACGATGACTTTATCGGCGAGATTGGTTTTATGTTGGGCACAAGTGCCACTGCGACCGCCGTGGTCACCAACTCGGTTAAGTGTTTCACATTCGATCATGCGTCTTTGAATGGCATGCTGAACAAAGACGAGAGCCTAAGACACGCATTGGAATCCAGTTTCAATCGCAATTTAGTTGGCAAATTGGTGAAGTCCAACGAAGGATCCGGCAGTGTCTCAATTCCACCTCCGGCTGGCAAATCTGTTGATAATGACACTTCGGCATAAATCAGGGGAATGGACAGCGCTTCGTATTGCCGCCCTTCGTTTGATTGCGTAAGTGAAACACAAGTTTCTTTTGCATTTTTGGACCTAACTTGATGGCCGCTTCCGAGCAGACGATCCTCATAATCGATTTTGGCAGTCAGGTGACGCAATTGATTGCGCGGC
>CALHHQ010000236.1 GCA_938030645.1 uncultured Rhizobiaceae group bacterium | reverse complement strand
GCCACGATCAGATCATCGGCACCCGGATCGGTGAGCTCCACCTGATCGACTGCCAGCTTGCCTGGCTCTTCAAAAATTACTGCATGCGTTTGCATACGTGCCTTCCAGTGTATGAGACATAATGTCCACTAGCAGGCTCCCTAATGTAAGACTAAATGGACATCATTATATGTCAACTAATATTTACAATCGAAACAGCTATTTGTGCGCTTGAAGGCTGCTTGTGATCAACGGAGCGCGCGTGGGAATGTGTGAAACATTCCGAAATCCGGCTTCAACCAGCATTTCAGTCAGCGTTTCGGGCGATCTGGGGCGGCCGCTGCCCATGGCATAAAGGTAGAAATTGAAATAGGCATCGCTGATCCGAAGTGCCGATCCACCTGTGGACATCGGCTCACAAATGATCAGTTTTCCTCCAATCGACAAAGCTTTGTGAACAGCTTTAAGAATCGCCATTGCTGCATCATCATCATGATCATGAACTATACGCACCAGAGACACGAGACCCATATTTTCCGGCAGGTCATCTTCAAAAAATGACCCCCCATGTGTGTCCGAGCGGTGAGATAAACCAAGCCTTTTAAACCTGGCTTCCGCACGTTTGGCCACTTCGGGAAGGTCAAAAAGCTTCAGTTTCAATTCAGGGTGAACTGCTGCCACGGCACTCAAAAACGTACCTTCCCCACCACCGACGTCCAACAGTGTTTCAAATTTTGAAAAGTCAAAGCAAGCAAGAACCTCTTCGGCGACCATCGCCTGACTTTCGCTCATCAACTGACTGTAAGCCGAAACAGCTTCGGCATCAGATGCCTTCGGATTCTCGCTTAAAGCATAATCCCAGTATCGCGAAAGGTTGGTTTCCTGGCGGCCAGATTGCAAAAGCGCAACCGGATCATTCAAGTCTTGATACAGCGCGCCATGATGCAGGATCATAGCTTTCACGCCAGCATTTATAGACAGTGCTGCCCCCAGATCACCAAGGCGATAATGCTCATCGCACCGCTGCAACAATCGCAAAGATGCTGCGGCATCTGCCAACCGTCGCGTTTCATCCAAGCCCAGTCCCGTAAATTCAGACAGCTCAACAATCGTTTGCCCATCACCTTTCACGGCAGTGAGAACATCAAGCTTAACGACAGCAAGCAAAACCTGCGAATAGACAAATCCTGAAACGATATCAAAGAGTTCACTCTGCCGCTTGCGCAGGACAGGACGCGTAGGAGGAAACCTTGCCACCCAGTTGTGAAATTTTGGCGATGTGAGACAGCGGTCTCGAAAGTTCAGCCAAAGCTTAAGCAAAGATCAGACTTTCCAAACATACAGCTCAAGCGGCTTGTGTTGCCGCTTTTGCCGGCACCAACCGTTTTGCTTGCGCAGCGATCAACGAACTCAATCCATTGGCGCCTTTACAATCTGGGATAGCAGAAACCGCCTCACCAACAGTTTTGTTCAAGCGATCTACAGCGCCCTGAAAGCCCAAAGAGGCAACCGCATTAGGACGGCAATTAGAGGCGTCTTGCCCAACCGGCTTTCCACCCTCTTCTTCTGTACCCAAAGCATCGAGCAAATCGTCGGCCAATTGATAGGCCTCGCCGATTTTGGAACCTAATTGGCGCCATGGCTGCGGATCAGATCCTACAGCCAAGGCGCCAGCACTCACTGCACCGACGAAGAGGGAGCCTGTCTTAGCGCAGTGATATTCTTTGACATCCACAACGTCTTCACTTTCCCAGGCCTGACCAGCGACGATGCCGCCCTTCATGCCAACCGAACCCGCGACACACGTTATGAGTTCAGGGAGATATTGTGGATTTTCACCGCATGATTCTGCGATGGATTGAAAAGCTTGAACGATGAGCGCATCGCCGACCAACACGGCAATTTCTTCACCGTAGAGAGAATGCACACTGGCTTTGCCACGTCTCAAATCAGCATCATCGAAACACGGAAGGTCGTCGTGAACGAGCGAAGCACAATGGAGCAACTCAATGGCTGCGGCGGCACCGTCAACCAGCGGGCTGTCTCCCTCTTCGCAGGCCGCGGCCACAGCCATAGTGAGTTGTGGACGCACACGTGCTCCGCCTGGGAACACAGCGTATCTCACTGCGTTGATTAGTTTAGGTGGGCACTGACGTTTGCCAACGAGCGAAACAGAACGCTCTAAGGCTTGTTCAATTCGGGCTGCATTATCCAATTGTCGTTCCTCCCAACAAAGTGTCCAATTTAAGTGACAACTTTATATGTTCAGTTATATTGACACATGAAACTGTAAAAGCAACTGGACATTCTTAAAATTTCGGACAAATCCAACATTCACCCCCGAGCCAATACAAACGGAACAATTGTCGTTGGAGCCGGTATGGCTGGCTTGGCTGCTGCGATTACGCTGGCAGCGAAAGGCGAAACCATCACGCTTGTGGAAAAGCAAAGCTATCCCGGTGGAAAAATGCGAATTGTCGAAATCGAAGACGCCAAAATTGATGCTGGCCCGACCGTATTCACAATGAAATGGGTGTTTGAAAAACTGTTTGCCGACTCGGGTTCTGACTTCGAAAACCATGTGGGATTGCACAAGGCAAACACCCTCGCCCGCCACGCATGGGACAACAGCGGATATTTTGACCTATTCGCCGATGAAGCAGAATCTGAAGCATCCATTCGAGAATTCTTTGGACCAAATTGCGCCGAAGGTTTTCGGAAATTCTCGAAAGATGCAAAGGCGATTTTTGAAACATTGCAACACACTTTCATTGCAGCTCCACGCCCTAATCCGATTCAATTGTCCCAACGAGTAGGCCTCACAAAAATTGGCACTTTGTTGAATTTGCGCCCGTTCACCACACTGTGGAAAGCGCTTGGTGACTATTTTCCCGATCCGCGCCTGCAACAATTATTCGGGCGTTATGCCACTTATGTGGGTTCGTCACCGTTTCAATCTCCTGCCACTCTGATGCTGATTGCCCATGTGGAACAGGCTGGCGTTTGGCATGTAAAAGGCGGCATGCACGCGCTTGCTGTCGCAATGCGCGACCGTGCTCAAAGCCTTGGTGTGATATTTAAAAGCAATTCAGATGTATCAAACGTGATCATCGAAAACGGGAGAGCAAGTGGGGTAAAGCTCGCTACTGGTGAAACTCTTCATGCGCGAAAAGTCCTTTATTGCGGCGATGTTTCCAAACTGACCAAAGAATTCTTCACCCAATCACCTGCTCCTGCCGTTCCAATTGTTCAACCAAAAGATCGAGCCCTGTCAGCAATCACATGGAACGCAGTTGCAAAGACGTCAGGTTTTCCACTGCAACGGCACAATGTCTTCTTTTCCGACGATTATGCAGATGAATTCAACTCCATTTTTCAGAAGTCACAAGTACCTGTAAAACCAACGGTCTATATTTGCGCTCAAAACAGAAATGACGATGCCAATCTCATTTCCGGAAACAGGGACCACCTATTATGTTTGATCAACGCGCCTGCGTTTGGCGATAAGCGTCAATTGAGCCAAGAGGAATTATCCCAATGTCATTCAGCAACTTTTTCTCTTCTCGATCGCTGCGGCCTCAAATTGGAGACCTCAGCGTCTCAAATGCAAGTCACTCAACCAGCGAATTTCGAGACCCTTTTTCCAGGGTCGGGCGGTTCCCTTTACGGCAGAGCGTCCCACGGTTGGATGGCCTCCTTTTCCAGACCGGGCTCCAAAACGAAATTGAAGGGGTTCTATCTGGCGGGGGGCAGCATTCATCCAGGGGCGGGCGTTCCCATGGCAACCCTTTCGGGAATGCTGGCGGCGCAGCAGATAATGATGGACCAAGGTTTGACCTAACGGTTCCAGCCAACGGATATGGTTGGTGGTACGCAGATGCCATGAGCGAAGACGGTCAATTTGGATTTTCAATCATCGCACTGATCGGCTCGGTTTTCTCACCATACTATGCTTGGTCAGGGCGTCACAATCCAACTGAACATATCGCACTGAATGTGGGAATATACGGAAAAGGCGTAAAACGCTGGACGATGACAGAACGCGGTTCCTCAGCTCTCGATCAAACTAAGACGCAACTGAAAATCGGCCCGAGCGATCTTGAATGGGATGGCACAACTCTTACCATCAACATAAAGGAGCGCGCAGCGCCTTTGCCTTTCAAAGTGCAGGGTCAGTTGAAACTCTCGCCCCACGGCATTACCAAAGAGACTTATGAACTTGATCAAAACGGGCGGCATTTTTGGCGTCCCGTTGCACCAAGCTGCGATGTAACATGCGACATGTCTGCGCCAGAGATTTCATGGAAGGGACACGGATATATTGATTCCAATTGGGGCAGCGAACCATTGGAAGATGGATTTACCCATTGGGACTGGTCTCGCGCGCAACTCAAAGATGGTGCCGGACTGTTGTACGATGCGTTCACAAAATCAGGTTACAATCGCCAGCTGGCTTTGAAGTTTGCC
>CALHHQ010000235.1 GCA_938030645.1 uncultured Rhizobiaceae group bacterium | reverse complement strand
GTGCAGACGCTATGCCGATCAAGGCTACGACTTCATCGCTTTGACCGATCATTTTATAGGCAAATTTGACTATCCCATAACGGATACGTCCGCATTTCGAACAGACAGTTTCACCACGATACTCGGTGCAGAAATGCACTCGGGCACGATGTCCAATGGAGATCTTTGGCATATATTGGCGGTGGGATTGCCCGCTGATTTCACGCCTTCCAATTCGCCCGACTTTTTGCCTGTTCCCCATCAGGAAACAGCAGCAGAATTATCCAAACGGGCGAGAGACGAAGGTGCTTTTGTCGCAATAGCTCATCCACATTGGTCGACACTCACCGACGCAGATGCACTTTCTGTAGAAGGTGCACATGCGGTGGAGGTGTATAATCACGGGTGCGATGTGGAATGCGATCGTGGATACGGACTTCAAACCTTAGACAACTTGTTGAACGCTGGACGCAGATTAACCCTTTGCGCAACCGATGATGCGCACTTTATTCAGAATGACCATTTCGGTGGATGGGTGATGGTGAAAGCTGAAGAAAATTCGCCAGAAGCGCTGTTGGAAGCGTTGAAAAATGGATTCCATTACTCCAGCCAAGGGCCTGATTTCCATAACATTATTTGGAACGAGGATAGCGTGACCGTTGAGTGCTCTCCCTGCTCTCTTGTCACTTTGATGGGTCAAGGCGTGGCCACATCTCAAAAGCTTGGAGACGGTCTGACGAATGTCACATTGCCGTTCAATCGCGTCGTGCCTTCACCTTGGAAACGCATTTCGATCGTCGATGCCAATGGAAAGCGCGCGTGGTCTAATCCATTTTGGAAGGACTAGACTACGCCCGAGTTTGGTTAGGCAGCCTTGGCCGCACGTCCCATGCCGTCATACATGTCCAGCAATCCGTTGAACCAATCGGCCACTGAACCTTCTTGCGGCAACACGCTTTCACCTTTGCAAATGCGCAACCATTGGAGCGCTCCAAACACCACATAATCAGCGAAATGAGGCTTGTCCCCGCCAATGAATTTCTGCTTTTTCAGCGTAAGTTCTAATGGAACCAGAGCCTTCTTGAGATCATCTGAGGTGGCGGCCATCTTGGTCGAGAAGTCTTCCAGTGACATGCCAAACAGCTTTTCACGCGTGGAGCGGAAAAATGTCTGATCATTTGGAGCCAGTGAATCATGGATTTCCATAATCGCCATACGGGCCACAAGCGGATGCAACTGGGTTTGCGACCAATTGATAACGAAGTTCGTCATTGCTTTATCGACACCCGAATGCAGCAACTTAGGAGCGTCAGGATAAGTTGCATCAAGATATTCAGCGATTGCAAAACTCTCCTCAACAACAGTGTCACCATCGCGGATGACAGGAACGCGACGGCTGTCGCCACCTTCCACGGTTGCAACCGATGTAAACGGGGTGGCAATGGTTTCATAATCCAAACCTTTGTGCGCCACGCTCAGGCGCGTTTTCCAACAATGTGGGCTGAACAGATTGGTTTCATCTGCACCGCAGAGTTCGTAAATTTGGATGGCCATGGGGAATGTCTTTCAGGTTTTGATTTTGAACTGGAATACCACCTCATTTCAAAGGCCGAAAGTCACTAACGTTGTTTTGATTGCGTCATGAACCTTCCATCTGTAGCGATGGTTAGAGAGCGGCGTCGGGACTGGCCATTTATGGAAAAGAAAACACACATCGATAATTTTGGGGCATTTAGCCTGATCTTGTTTTCCGCTCTTCTTGGTCTCAACCAAGTGTTGATCAAAGTGGTCAATGGCGGTTTGCAACCTGTCTTTCAAGCAGGTTTACGATCGTTGTGCGCCCTGCCCGTCATTGTGATCTTCGCACTTATCGCCAAACGGAAATTATCTTTTACGGACGGAAGTTTGCTTGGAGGGCTGATTTGCGGATTGTTGTTTTCCGGTGAATTTATTTTGTTGTTTCTGGCGCTTGATTACACCACGGTCGCCCGTACTTCGATCTTCTTTTACACCATGCCATTTTGGGTTGCGTTGGCAGCGCATTTTTTGATTCCCGGTGAGCGTTTGACAGGAATTCGAATTCTTGGCCTCGTTCTCGCGATGGCAGGTGTTTCGCTGGCGATGTTGGACCGGCCTCAGCAGGCTGGCGAATTTGCGCTGTGGGGAGATGTTATGTGCTTGTTGGGCGCGATCATGTGGGCTGGCATTGCGCTGTCTGCACGGGTGACAAAACTGTCTCGCTCCACACCGGAAATGCAGCTTGTTTATCAATTGGCTGTATCTGCACCCATTGTTCTGATTGCAGCGCCTTTCTTTGGGGATCTCATTCGAGACGTTCAGCCCTATCACATTGGAATATTTACATTTCAGGTGTTTGTCGTCGTGTCCTTCGGCTTTTCATTTTGGTTCTGGTTGCTTTCCAAATATCCGGCATCTGACATGGCGAGTTTCGGATTTTTGGCGCCCGTTTTCGGGGTCGCCTTCGGTTGGCTTATCCTGGATGAACCGATTACGATAACTCTGCTGGGAGCGCTTGTTTTGGTTGGTCTTGGCATTGTGCTGGTGAATCGAAAACCCAAACAAACCGAGACATAACAGACACTTTACCGAAGTTTAATTGAACCTTTTGGTCCAAAACCCGTATATTCAGAACATCATGTTGATATCGGATCGTTTTCATGCCCGTATATAAATATTCCCAGCCTCTTCCCTCTGAAATCACCTCAAAGAGCGAATACCTCAATCGACGCACATTCATGGCAGGTGCTGCGGGCATAGGCCTTTCGCCGTTGATCGGAATGGGTGCGGCTCATGCGGCTTTGGAAACATCGAAAAGCAAATATTCCACCGATGAGAAGCCGACTGATAAAGTTGCCGTCACCAGCTACAATAATTTCTACGAATTCGGCACAGCCAAGTCTGACCCTGTGAAAAATGCGGGCTCACTGACTACACGGCCTTGGACTGTGGATGTGGGTGGCATGGTCAATAAGCCGGGCACACTCGACATTGAAACTCTCCTCACCAAATTCGATCTGGAAGAACGCATCTATCGTTTCCGCTGTGTTGAGGCTTGGTCGATGGTGATTCCATGGGTCGGCATTCCGCTTGCCAGTGTGTTGAAACAATTTGATGTTCAAGGCAGCGCAAAATATGTGGCGTTTGAGACACTTCAGCGGCCAGAAGAAATGCCGGGTCAAAGGGGGCTGTTCCCCTCTTTGCCTTGGCCTTATGTGGAAGGTCTCCGCATGGACGAGGCCTTGCATCCACTGACGATATTAGCAGTAGGCTTGTTCGGTGATGTTCTTCCAAACCAGAACGGCGCACCTGTTCGCCTCGTGGTGCCATGGAAATATGGCTTCAAAAGCATCAAATCCATCGTGTCCATGAATTTGGTGGAGAAAGAACCACCCACATCGTGGAACAAGGCCGGGCCGAGCGAATATGGGTTCTATTCAAACGTAAACCCTGAAGTCAGCCACCCACGCTGGAGCCAAGCCAGTGAACGGGTTATTGGAGGCGGAATATTTGCAGCCCGCAAAGAAACCAAATTTTTAAACGGCTATGCAGACGAAGTGGGTTCCTTGTATGAAGGCATGGACTTGAAAAAGAACTACTAGGCTCTCTTTCTGCGATGGCTCAATCTAGATTCTGGACTGTCCTGCCCTCCTGGCTGATTTATCCTGTTGGACTGATCCCTGCCGCTTATTTGTTTTATGCAGCTTTCACCAACCAATTGGGTGCGGATCCACTTGACGCTCTGGAAAACGAGCTTGGCGAATGGGCTTTGAAGTTTCTTGTCGCAGGATTGTTCATCACTCCGCTTTTGAGGGTGGCACGCATCAACTTGGTAAAGTACCGCCGCGCTATCGGCTTGGTGGCTTTTGCTTACGTGGCCCTGCACCTCATCGTGTATGTGGCACTTGATCGACAGTTTGGCTGGTGGGAAATTTGGGGCGATATCGTCAAACGTCCCTATATCACCATAGGCATGGCAGCTTTTCTTCTTCTGTTGCCATTGGCGATTACGTCCAACAATGCATCCGTTAAAAAACTGGGCGCATCAGCATGGCGCAACTTGCACAAGCTGGCTTATCCCGCCGTTCTTTTTGGCGCGGTTCATTACGTGTTGCTGAAGAAAACGTGGCACCCTGAGCCATTGGCTTATCTTGCTGTCATATTAGCGTTGTTGGTTTGGCGTTATTATAGGTATCGGAAATCAGTCCAAACCGCTTGAAACAAGTGCATCGCACCACTTAGTGGTTGCCCCACTCAAGGTATGCTCCTAGCGTCCGGCGATGGAGCAAGACGATCTCACTGACAGCACATATTCTTGGCAACGCCTTACGGTGTCGTTGATCATTGCGATTGTTGGCAATGCTGGCATGTGGGCGGTTATTCTTGTGCTGCCAGCTGTCCAAAAAGAGTTTGGCGTTGGCCGTGCAGATGCGACCCTGCCCTATATTCTCACCATGGTCGGGTTTGCTCTCGGCAACCTCGTGATTGGCCGAGCGGTGGATCGCTTCGGCGTTCATATGGCGATTTCCATGGCAGCAATCGCCAGTGCTGTCGGTTATGGATTGTCTGCCATAACCCCGACCATATTCATCTTGTCACTTTTGCACTTCATCATTGGGTTTGGAACAGCTGCTTGTTTTGGCCCATTGATTGCAGACATCTCCCATTGGTTCATGAAACGACGTGGTTTGGCGGTGGCGATTGCTGCAAGTGGCAACTATTTGTCTGGTGTTGTTTGGCCGTTTTTCTTGACGCCCGTGATGGCTGTTTATGGATGGCGTGGGGCTTATTGGGTTCTGGCAATTTCCACAGTCGTTATCATGCTGCCTATGGCACTTATGTTGCGAAAACGGGTCACGAAAATCATGGCGGACCGCGCGGATGCGATTTCCCAATCAGCAGTGCGTTCCACGGGCTTCTCCCCCAACACCATGCAGATATTGCTGGCCGTTGCAGGCGTTGCCTGTTGCGTGGCCATGGCCATGCCGCAGGTTCACATTGTGGCTTTGTGCATCGACCTTGGGTTTGGGGCCGTTGCAGGGTCGCAGATGCTGTCACTCATGTTGTTTGGTGGCGTCGTCTCGCGTCTTATCTCAGGCGTTTTGGCAGACAAGCTTGGCGGCTTGGTCACTTTGCTTATTGGCTCGACAGCGCAATGTATCGGTTTGTTTCTTTATCTTCCATTTGATGGGCTCGTTTCGCTCTACATTGTCAGTCTCGTATTTGGCCTCTCCCAAGGAGGCATTGTGCCAAGCTATGCGATCATCGTTCGCGAAACTATGCCTGCAAAGGAAGCTGGCGCACGGGTAGGCTTCGTGATTATGGCGACTATTTTTGGCATGGCTTTTGGGGGGTGGATGTCTGGCTGGATTTATGATGTGACAGGCTCTTACGACATGGCCTTTTACAACGGCATTGCGTGGAATTTCCTCAACATGGCAATTGCTGCATTTTTACTCATGCGGTTGCGCAGCAACAGCCGCGCAGTCGCTGCATAAATAACCCGTAACTGCGTCAACTCCCCTTGCGTTTCGCGGTCTAATCCACCACAAGCCCGACCATGCTTAAAGTAAATGATCTCACGTTTAGAATGCAGGGACGCCTGTTGCTGGAAAACGCCTCTATGGTTGTGCCCATGGGTGCGCGTGTGGGTTTTGTTGGCCGCAACGG
>CALHHQ010000234.1 GCA_938030645.1 uncultured Rhizobiaceae group bacterium | reverse complement strand
GATGTGCGGTCGAAAATTGGTCTCCAAGAAGGCCAAAGCTATGCAGCAGGGCATATTCCTGGTGCGGTTGAAGCCAACTATTTAAAGGCCGGATGGCGCACGTCTCGCGATGGTGTGGTCGGCGTGTTACCTGAGACTTCTGCGCTGGAAGCTTTGTTGAGCAAACTCGGCGTCGCAAATGACGATCACGTTGTATTGGTCTCCGCTGGCAACAATGCCACTGATTTTGGATCTTCCGCACGTGTGTACTGGACACTAAAGCAACTCGGTCACAAGAAGATTTCAATTTTGGAAGGTGGGCAGAAAGCTTGGGTTGCAGCAGGCCAATCGCTTTCCACAAAACAGGTTGCACCCACACCAGCGGCTTACAAAGCCACAGTGACTGCCAACCTGATTGTTCCTTTGGATGAAGTGAAAGCCAAATATCGCTCAAGCGATGTTCAAGTTTTGGATGGCCGCCCCGACAAACAGTATATTGGCGAAGCCAAGCACCCGAAAGCGGCTCGTGCAGGGCGCATTCCGCAGTCTGTCAATCTGGACAACCACAAATTCTTCTCAGATGGCTCAGCGAACCTTTTGAACAAGGCCGCGCTGACCAAGGTGGCGAGTTTGGTGTCCGACGACAAACCTGTCATTTCATACTGCAACACTGGTCATTGGGCATCGACCAACTGGTTTGTGCTGAGCGAGGTACTGGGCAAGAAAAACGTGCGCGTCTACGACGGGTCCATGGTGGAATGGAGCGCCAAACCGGAACTGCCAATCGCAGTCGGCAAAGACAGCTAAACGCTACCGTTCAACGTGACTGAATTCAGGCCTTCCCGTCTTTAAGACGGGAAGGCCTTTTTTATGTTTTGAAAATATTGTAATCGCCGCAGCAGCCATTGGCTGATAGGCAATTGCGCAGCAAATGCTGAAAGGCGGCAATCCAGAACCACAAAGTGATTGCCTTGCTCCACCAACCACCGCTCTGGATCACCGCTGTTGCGGTGATGACACTCGTATCTTGGACTTGAGTTTCGAGCGATTACTTCAATCGGAACTTATTCCGCAATGCGAAGAGGTTTGGAAACTCTCAACACCAGTCTGTGAACACTCGTGACTTGTCCACGCCGCAATTCAATCCCACGTTTCTCATGTTCTAGTGAAAAAACAAAGGAACGATGAAATGGTTGAGATCAAAACAAATGCAGCGCGTGGTGGCGAGGCATCGCCGAAACACCGTGTTTTGACGGTGCTTGTGGCTTCTCTCGTGCTGCTCATGGGCGCTTGGTATGTGGTGGAAACGTTCTTCTAAGAACGTTCACTCAATAGAAAACTTTGCCGAACAGGCTAAGCCCGCTCTGCAATACCGCCGTGCTTGGCACTCCATTCGTATGGGGCGTTTAGGAATTCTTTGACTGCTTCCAGTGTGGCTTCGTCGAACAGTTTTTCTGCGCGGGCCACGGCCAACACTTCGTGCCACGTGGTGAGATAGTGCAGATCCATGCCATGCTTTTTCAGCGTGGCTGGCGCGTCTTTGAATATGTCGTAATAGAAAACAGAGAATGTGTCGGTGACTTCCGCACCCGCTTCGCGGATCGCATCGGCAAATCCGATTTTCGAACCACCATCGGTCGTCAAATCCTCTACGAACAAAACACGTTGACCTTCTTTAAGGTCACCCTCAATACGTGCGTTGCGGCCAAAACCCTTTGGCTTTTTGCGAATGTAAATCATCGGCAGGCCAAGACGTTCGGCGATGAATGCGGCGTACGGAATACCCGCCGTTTCGCCACCTGCAACTACATCATATTTTTCAAACCCAGCGTCGCGCATCACCGTCGCGCAGCCGAAATCGGAAACGGCGGATCGAATGCGCGGATAGGATATGAGTTTGCGGCAATCGATATAGACAGGAGATTTGAGACCCGATGTGAATGTATAAGGTTCGTCTGCGCGGAAGTGAACGGCGCCGATTTCCCACAGCATTTTGGCTGTCAGTTCCGCAATGGTTGCTTTGTCAGGGAATGAATTTTGAAACATCAGTTTTCCTCTACCTTCCAGAACACATCAAAACCGGGATCAAAAACGGTAACCGGACCTGCGCCTGTTTTCACTTCGCTTGGGAATGTCACAGGCGCATCGCCTTTCACAAGCGTCATGGTCGTTTCATTCACAGGCAAACCGTAAAATGCCGGGCCATTTTGGCTGGAGAATTTTTCCAGATTGTCGAGTTTGTCTTCTTCTTCGAACACATGAGCGAGCAGGCTCATCGTATTGATGGACGTGTAGCACCCGGCACAACCGCACGCATTTTCTTTCAAATCCGTCGGGTGAGGAGCGCTATCCGTTCCAAGGAAGAAACGGGCGTCACCGCTGGTGGCCGCTTCACGCAACGCCAAACGATGCAACTCGCGTTTGGCAACGGGCAGGCAATAATAATGTGGCTTGATCCCGCCAACTAAAATGTGGTTGCGATTAATAATCAGGTGGTGGGTTGTGAGCGTAGCTGCCAAGTCTTTTTCGTTGGCACGCACGTAATCTACGCCGTCTTTGGTTGTGACATGTTCCATCACCACCCGCAGGCCCGGCACACGTTTGCGCAAAGGGTCAAGTACAGTTTCAATGAACACAGCTTCGCGGTCGAATATATCCACATCGGCCGTGGTCACTTCGCCGTGGACGCAAAGGGGCAGCCCAATCTCAGCCATGCGTTCCAACACGGGTTGGACTTTGACAAAATCTGTGACGCCCGAGTCAGAATTCGTAGTTGCACCCGCAGGATAAAGTTTCAGCGCTTTAACGAGGCCAGACTTTGTCGCAGCTTCCACATCATCAGGGTCGGTGGTTTCCGTGAGATAAAGCGTCATGAGCGGTTCAAAGGTCATGCCTACTGGCAGAGCTTTTAATATCCGATCGCGATAACTCGCGGCCTGATCTCCACGCACAACGGGCGGCACAAGATTGGGCATAATGATCGCACGCGCAAAGTGGCGCGCACTGTCTGCAATCACGCCTTCGAGCATTGCTCCGTCACGCAGGTGCAAGTGCCAATCGTCGGGAGTTGGAATGGTGATAGATTGGGTCATGGCAAAAAATCCAAACGACAATTTTACTTGGTTTAAGCCCCTAGGCTTTCCAATGCCAGAACAAACACGATGGAGTGGTGAGTTCTCAACTGCCCAAACAAAAACCGACCACCATTTCTGGCAGCCGGTCTCATTGTCTCAACTCGGGATTGAGATTGGCTTAGTTGTCAGTCACAAACTCCGTCAGAATTTTCTCATTCTTCGCTTCTTCCAATTGTGCGATACGATCTCTGCTTGACCGGTCATCCATGCGGTATTTCACAAAGTTCACCAAAGCCAAGGTGAGCATGAATACGCCCATGCCGAAAATGCCTTTGGTGGAAAGATCGACCGGCATTTTATAGACGGTCAATGCCATCATGAAATAAGCGGTGAGTACGCCGAAGCCGTTGAACATTGTGTAGATGCCGTTTGAAGTTGTTGTGTCGAGGTTCATAATATTTCTCCTGATTTGAGTTGATTTAGCTTGCTTTTTTGGTTGAGGTTTTTGCTGCCAGACGCTCCAAAACATCATCGGCACGGGTTTTTGTGGCTGCACCGAAACCGGCTTCCGCCATACGATCTTTGATGTTGCGGCGGCTTAGGCCCTCATCAATTTCTTCCAACACTTGGCCTTCTTCAAAAGGGTCCGACATATTCGTCACTTTTGAAATCAAACGCTCTGCTTCCGCAAAACTGGTGGTCGTGTCGATGGACCGATTGATGGATTTCTGGGCTTTGCGTTCCATAGCTACAGACTTCGCGGCCTGCGCACCCTGCTTTAAACTCACCAATCGACGATGAGCCTTTTCAATCGAACGTCGAATTTTTTCGATACGGTCGCCGATACCATCACAGGTTTGACGACGTAGAGCAGCTTCATCTTCCAGTTCCGCAATCGCTTCAGCGGCGTCACGAGCCAAGTCATTTTTACGAGCGTCAAGCGCCAGTCCTGCTCTTTCTTCAAGATCAGCCACTTGTTTTTCAATGCGCGTTAGCGATTTTTGTTCGCCACGTTGACGGATGATCAACGAGGCCAGCGTGTTTTTGGCTGAAGAGAGCTTTGCTTCAGAATCTTTGATTTTGAGGTCGATGAGATCAATTGCGTTTGCATCTTCCAGCGCCGTTTCAGCTTTCAGGTGGGTGATGCGTGCCAGACTTTTGAACAGATGTATCATGTGGGTCTCCCAATGAGTTTCGATTGCTAGGTAACATTCTATTTTTGAACGTTGTTCACAAATTCAATATACGTATATTTGAACAATGTTCAATAGATAAAATGAACTTTGTTCAAATTTGATTTCCGTTGGTTAATCAATCAAGGATGCTGCAGATGTGAACGCCGTTCACAGATTCGA
>CALHHQ010000233.1 GCA_938030645.1 uncultured Rhizobiaceae group bacterium | reverse complement strand
AATCTCGTCATACGCTTTGAAGTCGCCGAAATATTTCGTAATCGCAGCGGTCAACGTCGTCTTACCATGGTCAACGTGACCAATCGTGCCGATGTTACAATGCGGCTTATTACGTTCAAACTTTTCTTTTGCCATCTTGGCCTCCAATTTCCGCACCCCTTGGTGCGACTCTGAATTCAGTTTCAATCCAACCAATCAACTTTCGCTGAATGGCTGGGTTGGGATTTCGTTATGCGTATTTCTCGACAACTTCGTCTGCAACTGCCTGAGGCACCTGCTCGTAGTGGTCAAATGTCATGGTGTACTGTGCACGACCTTGGCTCATTGAGCGCAGGCTATCCACGTATTTGAACATATTTGCAAGCGGAACCATTGCGGTCACAACTTGGTCAATGCCACGGCTTTCCGTACCAGCAACTTGACCACGACGTGATGACAAGTCACCGATAACGTCGCCCATGTAGTCTTCAGGTGTCACCACCTCGACCTTCATGATTGGTTCAAGCAATTTAGCGCCAGCTTTTTGAGCACCTTCGCGGAACGCTGCACGGGCAGCGATCTCGAATGCAAGAACGCTGGAGTCAACGTCGTGGTAAGCACCATCAAACAATGTGGCTTTCACACCGAGCATCGGGAAGCCAGCAACTGGACCATTGTCCATCACGGACTGAATGCCCTTCTCAACACCTGGGATGTATTCCTTCGGAATGTTACCGCCAACAATTTTAGATTCGAATTCGAAATCTTCGCTGTCTGGGTTTGGTTCGAAGACGATTTTAACACGTGCAAACTGACCAGAACCACCGGACTGTTTCTTGTGCGTGTAATCGATTTCAGCTTCGCGGGTAATTGTCTCACGATAAGACACCTGCGGAGCACCAACATTCGCTTCAACACCAAATTCACGCTTCATACGGTCAACGAGAATATCGAGGTGCAATTCGCCCATGCCAGAAATAATGGTTTGACCACTCTCTTCGTCGGAACGAACGCGGAAAGATGGATCTTCCGCAGCCAAACGGTTGAGCGCGATGCCCATTTTTTCTTGGTCGCCTTTTGTTTTAGGCTCAATCGCAATGGAAATCACTGGATCAGGGAACTCCATACGTTCAAGAATAACAGGCTTCAACGGATCACAAAGAGTGTCACCAGTTGTGGTTTCTTTCAGACCAGCAATCGCAACAATGTCGCCAGCATAAGCCTCTTTGATGTCAACACGATCGTTCGAGTGCATCTGCAACATACGGCCGATACGCTCTTTCTTACCCTTAACTGTGTTCATCAAAGAACCACCAGTTTCGAGCATGCCGGAATAAATACGGCAGAACGTCAACGAACCAACGAATGGATCGTTCATGATTTTGAACGCAAGCATTGAGAACGGCTCATCATCAGATGATTCACGAACAGTTTCTTCGTCCGTCTTTGCGTCGATACCTTTAATAGCAGGCACATCAAGCGGCGACGGCAAGAAGTCAGTAACAGCTTCAAGAAGCGGCTGTACACCTTTGTTCTTGAACGCTGTTCCGCACATCATTGGGAAGAAATCTACATTGATGCAACCCTTACGGATCAAAGCACGGAGCTTATCAACGTCAGGCATTTCGCCTTCCAAATATGCTTCCATTGCTTCTTCTTCTGCTTCGACAGCAGTTTCAATCAAAAGCTCACGATATTCTTCAGCTTTATCTTTGAGTTCGTCACGAATGTCGCGAACGTCCCAGCTCGCGCCGAGCTCTTCGCCCAACCAGACATGCTCTTTCATTTCGATCAGATCGACGATGCCCTCAAACTCGCTCTCAGCACCGATTGGCAACTGAAGAACGGCAGGCGTAGCACCTAGGCGCTCTTTAACTGTCTCAACACAACGGTAAAAATCAGCACCGATTTTATCCATTTTGTTGGCATAAATCATGCGCGGCACGTTGTAGTTGTTCGCCTGACGCCAAACCGTTTCAGTTTGAGGCTCAACACCAGCATTGGCATCAAGAAGAGCAACCGCACCATCAAGCACACGCAATGAACGCTCAACTTCAATTGTGAAGTCCACGTGACCGGGCGTGTCAATAATGTTGTAGCGGCGCTTTGTGCCATCACGACCTTCCCAGAAAGTCGTTGTCGCAGCGGATGTAATTGTAATTCCGCGCTCTTGCTCCTGCTCCATCCAATCCATGGTTGCAGCACCATCGTGCACTTCAGCCATTTTGTGAATTTTGCCGGTATAATAAAGAATACGCTCGGTCATCGTGGTTTTACCCGCATCGATGTGAGCCATAATACCGAAGTTACGGTAATTCTTTAGGTCGTATTCGCGTGCCATAATTTCAAATCTCGAATTGGAGGAACGATTGTTACTCTGTTACCAACGAATTTAGTTCAGCCACCGCAGGTGATTACCAACGGTAGTGAGAGAATGCTCTGTTTGCTTCAGCCATTTTGTGCGTGTCTTCACGCTTCTTAACCGCAGAACCACGATTGTTTGCAGCATCCATCAATTCACCAGAAAGACGCTCAATCATTGTTGTTTCGTTGCGCTTACGTGCAGCAGAAATCAACCAACGAATTGCAAGGGCCTGACGACGCTCTGTACGCACATCAACAGGAACCTGATAAGTTGCACCACCGACGCGGCGGGAACGAACCTCAACCTGAGGAGCTACGTTTTCCAAAGCTTGATGGAACATTGGAAGTGGCTCGGACTTAGCCTTCTCTTCAACCTGATCCAACGCACCATATACAATGGCTTCAGCTTTAGATTTTTTACCGTCAAGCATGACGGCGTTCATGAATTTGGACAAAACCAGATCACCGAATTTCGGGTCTGGGTTGATTTCGCGTTTTTCTGCGCGGTGACGACGTGACATCTATATTCTTCCTTACTTAGGACGCTTGGCGCCGTATTTCGAACGGCGCTGCTTGCGATCTTTTACGCCCTGCGTGTCAAGCACGCCGCGAATGATGTGATAACGAACACCGGGCAAATCTTTTACACGGCCGCCGCGGATCATAACCACGGAGTGTTCTTGAAGGTTGTGTCCCTCACCTGGGATGTAACCGATAACTTCAAAACCATTGGTCAAACGGATTTTAGCAACTTTACGAAGAGCCGAGTTCGGCTTCTTTGGTGTCGTTGTATAAACACGTGTGCAAACACCACGCTTTTGTGGGTTTTGCTCCATTGCCGGAACTTTACTGCGTTTGATTGGCGCTTTCCGGGGATTGCGAACCAGTTGGTTGATGGTCGGCATGACACATCCTTCTTATTAGAGCCCGCTCATATCACCTTCATTGGTGGGAGGATGGACCGTTTCACTTTAATGATCCTCCGGGCTGTCACCTCAGAAAATCGTGCGTATCTCTCGAACAACGAAGGAATTCAAAGAAAACCAACGCTCAACATGCGTAAAAGCACCATCAGGCAACATGGCTGCCGAGGCGCTTTTTCATATGCAGAGGAGTAAAAGTAAAAACTTAAACTCGTGCTCTAAAACTTTGTTTCGTATAAACAAACTTCGTTTGAGTAGGGTATGTTCCAACGCTTGTCGCGTCGAATCTCCAAACTCACGTGGGCTTGATATGGGCGGGTTCTAGTCCCAACACCTTGTTCGGTCAACCCTATTTCCCTGATTTTCGTGTTTGCAATCAAGCTATTCCAATTCTGCATACTTGCCTCATAACAAGGCACTCTTGTACGATTTATGTTGTTGTTGCGCGGTAGAGTTCCATTCAGATGCCGTTCATTTGCCGTATTCTAAGGTCATGACACCAACCGACCAACCAATCGGTCTGCCAAAACGGGGATAATTCAATGATTGCCAGAATCGCTCTTGCAGCAACTCTCACTGCCACCACCTTTGCGACTTCCACCACTGTTCATGCACAATCCACGCCGAGCGCCAAACGTATCTACAAAGAATTAAGCGCGCCTGCCCGTTCCAACCCTGGCCCGCGTGTTGGATTGCGTGAATTGAAGCGCAATCGGAATTTGCGCAAACGTTTACCCTCAATAAACATTCAATCGATCAATTTTGAGTTCGGTTCCGCCAGAATATCTCGCGCTGAACGTTGGAAAGTGCAGAACATTGCCGATGCATTGCTGCGTTTTCGTCGCGGCCGCAATGAACGGTTCTTGATTGAAGGTCACACTGATGCTGTCGGTACGCGCTACAACAATCAAATTCTGTCCGAGGCGCGCGCAAAGTCACTGAAAAGTGCTTTAGTGTCTTGGTTCGGTGTTCCGCGCCGAATGCTTATCACTGCAGGTTATGGAGAAGACTTGCTTGCCGTCCGCACTCAAGCACCGGAATGGCGTAACCGTCGTGTTACGCTGCGTCGCGCGACAGGATATTTGCGCTAAGACGCCCCCTTTTACTTTAGACCCCAACATGGTGATATTTATGCGACTGTGTTGGGATTACTCTGTTAACTGCGGTCACCTTATATTGCTTCAATTCAAGCAGATAACGTCAACGGTGCGTTAATACAGTTGGGATACCATCGCCTCCAGAAAATGCTTCTTCAAGCGGGGAATAAATGTTTAAGCCGGCAAACCGTCCAATGAATCGTCTCATGCGTTCTGCGCAGCCTGCTGCGCCAACAAACAACCGACGTGAAGTCAGACAAGAATTGGCCAAAGCGGCGAGCATTTGTGTGATTGATACCGGCCAAACCATTAGCTGCACTTTGAGAGACATCCACACCCGTGGCGCCCGCATTAGCGTGATGTCCCATGGTGGCATTCCAGACGAATTTATATTGAAGAGCCGTCAGGCCGATCTGGAGACGAAAGCACGAGTCGCTTGGCGCCGTGGCAACGAACTGGGTGTTCGCTTTCTCAAAGTCTGATCTAAGACGCCTTAGACAACGCAATTTCGAACTTTAGACTGCCTGCGCTTGCGCAACCTTGTACTCAACGCTAAACGCGCTGAACAAGGGAGATTACGCGTGTTTACAAAAATTCTATGGGTGCTTGGCACAATTGCTATTGTTTTGGGACTTGTTTTCGCATTTGGCCCCCGCGAGCAAGCTGATCTCACGATCACATTCGATCCAAATTCAATTGGTGAAGACCTGGACGAGTATCTTGCAAAATCCGAAGCACAGTTCAGCGACATCACGCCAGGTGCGGAAAAGCAGATCATTTGGCACGACAGCAGCACCAAAGAACCAACTCCCAACGTCGTTCTCTATATACACGGGTTTTCTGCCACGCTGGAGGAGGT
>CALHHQ010000232.1 GCA_938030645.1 uncultured Rhizobiaceae group bacterium | reverse complement strand
GGCAAAACGCCGATCAAGAAACCAAGAACGGAAGAGCGACCGATGACAGGCACCATTTCTTTCACTTCTTCTTTGCTCACTTTCATAGAACCGAGTTCGGCTGCAGCTTTGCGTTCTTCTTCGCGCTTTGACTCGTCCACTTTTTTGACAATCGCCATGAGAGCTTCAGACAAAGCGAATGTTGCCATCACAAGCAGAAGGAATGAAATGCCATCGACCAAATCAATCATGCCCAAAGTGAACCGTGGCACACCAACGGTTTGATCTGTTCCAACGGTAGAGAGCATCAGGCCCACAACGGTCATCAATAAGGCTTTCAAAACTTCGCCTTTGCCCGCGAATGCTGCAACGGCTGAAAGGCCCAAGACCATGAGTGCGAAATAGTCCGTCGAATGAAACGAGAGCGACACCGACGCGAGATAGGGAGCGGACACCAAAAGCATTAAGGCCGCGATCACACCTCCTGAAAACGAAGAATAAGCAGCAATTGCCAATGCCTTCCCAGCTTTGCCAGACTTCGCCATTGGATAGCCATCAAATGATGTGGCCACTGTTGACGCTACTCCAGGGGCATTGATTAAAATCGAAGACGTTGAGCCGCCGAAAATAGCGCCGTAATAGACGGCAGCCATGAGAATAATTCCTGCAGATGGCTCCAAGCTGGCCGCAATTGGTATCATCAATGCGATGGCTGACATTGGGCCGAGGCCAGGCAGCATTCCAATGAAAGTGCCGACGAGACACCCCATGATTACGAAACCAATGTTTTGAAGGGTGAATGCGGTCGTCAGACCAATAAGAATGCCTTCTAACATTACCTATCTCCCCAAAAATGCAGGAAGTGGGGCTACATAAACGCTCAGCCCGTAGTTCATCAAAGCCCAGAACGCGACAACCAACGGAATGGCAACCAACACCAGTTTTATTAAATTTCGTTCGCCCAACATGGCGAACCCGATCATTAAGAACAGTGATGTTGAGATTAGGAAGCCAACGGGTCGCACCGATAAGCCGTAGGCTGACATGAGAATCAAAAATGCGATGCCGAGAGGCCAATTCAGTTCAGATATTTGAAGTCTTTCTTTGTTGCTTGGAAAGACCACAATGAGAATGGAAAGCCCGATGCCAAGAATGGATAAAACAACTGGAATGGTTCGCGGCGTAAAAGCTTGATTGGCTTGAAACGGCAGAATTCGAATGGCGTCAATCTGCCAAGCGTAGAGCACACAAAACGCAAGAAGCAGCAAACCGCCAATACGATCTTTGGTTAAAAACATGAGCCAGTTTCCGATGTTGTTGCTCTGAAGCAAAATGCCGTTTGTCGTCTGTTATAAAAACGCCGGACCAGCAGAACTGACCCGGCACTTGAAATTTAAGCTATGTCGGTCTGGGCCTATAGAAAGCCGAGCTCTTTCATCAAACCACCGATTTGCTCTTCTTGGCCTTCCAAGAACTTTACAAAGTCAGCGTCTGCGTTGAAGATGTCCACCCAACCATTGCGGTCACGAACGGTTGCCCATTCCGGTGTGTCGTACATTTTTATCAATGCAGAGATGTAAGCCTGTTTTTTGTCGTCAGGCAGACCCGGTGCTGCGAAGAAACCACGCCAGTTCACGAAGCTTGTTCCTTTGGAGCCAGCTTCGTCGCAAGTCGCAACAGAATCCATTGCAGCTACACGCTTTTCTGATGTCACGCAGAGAATTTTGACTTCGCCTTGACGCGCCAATTCGATAGCTTCACCAAAACCAGTTGCGAGGGCTTTGATTTCCCCTGACAAAAGACCTGCCATGGCTTTACCACCAGCGTCATAAGGAATGTACTTAACCTTCGTTGCATCGGTGCCTGCGTTCTTCATTACAAGTGCTGCAATCAAATGGTCCATGCCACCTGCAACCGAACCGCCACCAACAGCAACCTTTGTTGGGTCTGCTTTGTATGCTGCAACAAGGCCACCAAGGTCTGAAATGTCGGAGCCTTTGCCGACAACAATCGCGCCGTAATCGCCGATGGTACCGGCGATCGGAGTGAGATCACGGAATGATTGCGGGAAGACTTTTGTCAAAGAACGGATCACGATTGGTGTAGAATTCACCATCAACGTGCCTTGGTCTTTGGTTTCAATGATGTGCGCAATGGCTTTGCCGCCGCCGCCGCCGGACATATTTTCGTAGGATGCGGCTCCCACAAGACCAGACTTGGTTAAGGCTTCGCCTGTACCGCGAGCTGTTCCATCCCAACCACCACCAGCACCGCCAGGGATGAGAAATTTCAATTCACCAACAACCTGATGGCCATCTGCACTTGCAACTGTATGTGCGCCAAACATAACAGCACTTGCGGCCAAAGCCACTTTCAACATTTTTAACATAGTTTTCCTCCCAAGGAATTTGTGTTCGAGACTTTTCGATCACGCAATACATCAACAGACTAAGCTGACGTGAAGCTGACAGGTCAAGATTATTCTCCGCGAAGGCTTTTATTCCAACGTTTAATAAAACGGGCGCGTTTTACCTGATCAAGATAGACCACAAGACCCGGTCCTATGGTTATTGGCCGCAGACGTGGGCCAAATTTCTGTCGGAATGCGCTGGCGGTATTGTCGCCAACAACCGACGGGTGAATGGCCGGCAATTTCATTTGATCGGCCATGATTGTTTGGCCTGTTTGGGACATTGTAAACGCCAAAAAATCCTTACCCAGTTCAGGCTCCCTAGCCGATTTTGGCACGAGGGCAGTTCGCGACATAACCACCGTGTAGTCTTCAGGCAACAATATGCCCAAACTAGGATTTTTCTCAGACCATACTTGAGCATAGGAGCCGAGAATGTTGTAGCCAACAGCCAATCGACCATCACTCACGCGTTCAAGAATTGCAGAAGAAGAAGAATACAGTTTGACACCGGCTGTTCCCATTGAGTTGACCAATTTCCACAAGTCGCGATCATGCTCGATGTCGCGAGCCAGAAACAGAAATCCCAAGCCTGATTGTTCAATGTCGTAAGTTCCTATTCGACCATAGAAAATATCATCTGGATGGCGCAACAGTTCGCTGAGTTCTGTACGATTACGTGGACGTTGATGATCTTTGAAACTGGGTTTGTGATAAACAATGACTGAAGGTTCAAAGGTCAAACCAAAGGCACTCTTTTGCCACATTGCCCATTTTGGCCAACTGGACGGAACATCAGACACAGTTTGTGCATAACCGTCATTTGCAAGTTTTACCTGAAGATCCATTGCAGAGGAAAACAACAAGTCTGCGGTTGGTTTTCCAGCATCGGTTTCCTGAATTGTGCGCTCATAAATATCCAGTGTTTGAAGGTCGTGGTAGATTATTTGTACGTTTGGGCGAAGCTTTTGATAGGCCTGCAACAAAGGTTTAGAAACATCTTCGTCCAAAGAAGAATAAATGGTGAGAGACTTTGAATTTACTGAGTTGAGCGCTGGTAAAACGGTCTGCGCACTTGCCACGGCAGAAAATAAATGTATCCCAATAGTCAGTAAGGCCATTCGAATTATCATTAATTTGTCCTACTCGGGTGTATCCAGAAACATGTCCCATTACCATTCTAATGCAGTTTTCGGAAACTACGATGCGTATCTTGTTGGTTGAGGACAATCAGAAGCTGGGCGCCGGGTTAAAAACTCTGCTGGACCCGGCTTACGCCGTTGATCACGTTTTATGTGGTGAAGATGCCGTGTTGGCATCGCGCTCCCACACATATGATCTCGTTGTTCTTGATCTCAGTTTACCCGATATGGATGGTTTAGATGTTTTGCGTGATATGCGTGCCCAAAAATGCACAAGTCCAGTTCTTATTTTAACCGCTCGTGACAAGTTGGATGATCGCATAGCTGGTTTGGATTTGGGGGGTGACGATTATATGACAAAGCCCTTTGAGTTCTCCGAACTTGAAGCGCGCATCCGTGCCCTGTTGCGGCGGGTTTCGATGGAGAAAACATCCCTTCTCCAAATTGGTGACGTGCAGTTTGATCTGCGCAACAATACAGTCTCGGTTGATGATGCTGCGTTGGAATTGTCTGCTCGTGAAAGTATGGTTTTGCGAGCCTTGATGTTGGCGAACGGCAGATTGCTTTCAAAGGTGCAATTGTTGGAGGCGATTACAAGTTTTGACGACGATGTGAGTGAGAATGCCATTGAGCAGTATGTGAGCAGATTGCGCAGAAAACTCTTGCCTCATGGTTTGTCCATCCATACGGCGCGTGGGCTCGGGTACCATCTCGACGAGACCAAATGAGAGCTTTCTCTTCTCCCAGTTCTTTGAGAGGACAGTTGCTGCTTTGGTTGCTGGGTCCATTGTTTTTGATCGGGCTTGTAGCGATATATGATGGCTACAGATCTGCCAGACAAACCGCAGATTCTGTTTCTGACCGCGTGTTGTCCGGTTCAGCACTTGCGATTGCAGAGCGTGTGTTTGTGAACGAAGACAATTTGCTGGAAGTTGATATCCCATACTTGGCTTTGCAAATGCTTACGTCATCTGAAGATGATCGGGTGTTTTATCGCATTGAAGATGCTGATGGCGGTTTCGTGACTGGATATCGCAGGTTGGCGACCAAACAACCTGTTCCGGATATCGGGGAGGTGGTGTTCTCAACAGGTAGGTTTAGAGATCTACCTGTTCGCATTGCAAGTTATTCTGGAGCAGCATCATCAAACACCAAGTCACTAGGATTTCGGGTTATCATTGCCGAAACAACAAATGCACGATCTGCCATCGCGCAGTCTATTCTGTTGAGGTCTTTGGTGAGGCAGGCTGTGTTGTTGATAGGTGCGGCAATTCTCGTGTGGTTTGCAGTGTCTCGTGCTCTGCGGCCATTGCACACAGTTGAAGAAGCTGTGGGGCGTCGCAGCGCAGAAGATGTTCGCCCGATAACCCATAGTGTTCCATCGGAAGTAGGCGGTCTGGTGCAAACGATAAACGAGCTTGTTGGGCGTTTTGCGTCTTCAATTGCTGCACTGCAAAATTTTACCTCAAATACAAGTCATCAGTTCCGAACGCCGCTTGCTCTTATTAAGACCCATTTGGAGTTGGCGAGTAGAGCCAAGGACAAGGAGCAAAGGACACTTGCAATTTCTGATGCGCGAGCGGCAGTGGATGACGCAGAGCGACTTATGTCTCAGTTATTGCTTCTGGCGCGATTGGATTCGGCATCGAAAGAAAAATTGCAACAACAAACCTGCGATTTGACCGCTGTGACGCGAGAAGTTTGCGAAGACTTCACCCTTCGATTGTCCCAAACATATTCCCTTCCGGTGGATCTTGGTTTTGAAGCCAAAGAGAATATCGTGGTTTGTGCCGATAAAACTTTGACACAGGAAGTCGTTCGAAATTTGATAGACAATGCAATCAAACACGGAGGAACCCCAATAAAGATTGATGTTACGGTCGAGAAGAATGGAAATTTTGGAAAAGTTTCAGTTCGAGACTATGGAAAGGGTTTCAATGCCCAATTGGACTCAAAGAATTTAAAACAAATGGACTTCAGCGTTCAACCTGCAGACAGCGGAACTGGAAAAGGTTTGTCCATCGTTCGGGAAATAGTTCAACTGCTAAAAGGTAAAATTGTCGCTCGAAAGCTCCTTGATCCGTCCGGCATGCTTATGAGCGTTTCTTTCTCGCTGAAGAAGAATGCCAATTCGTGAGTGAAATAACCTTTCGCCGAAACTTTAGCTCACAGCGTTCAGCTTTTTGCTGATTTGTTCAATACGCTCAGCGGTTTTATTCAGGGCTTGTGCCATTTGAGCATCTTTGTCGCCAGATGATGTAGTGCCTGTTCTAAGCTCAGCCAATTCTGATTCAAGGCCACGAATCTTGTGCTGCATTTCGGTCAATTCATCGGTGACCATAACGCCGGCCATGACCGT
>CALHHQ010000231.1 GCA_938030645.1 uncultured Rhizobiaceae group bacterium | reverse complement strand
TTTCCGCCGTTCAAGACAATCTGCTGGAATTTCTGATGCTGGTAGAAGGTCGATCCGTTGTGATCACCTGCTTCCAACAATGATGGATCAACTGGAATTTCTTGCTCGATTGGTCCCCTCGGTTCGCGCGGGCTTACGATGAGCTTTGGCGTGGGAGGTTCTCCCAAATGGTCGGGCCAAAAACGACCGGGGCCAGGAACCAGACATTCAATTTTCCCATCCGCCCCGACGGCTGAAATTTCCTCTTGATATTGGGCCCCTTCTGCAAACATGCAGAGCTCCAACATCGCACGAGCGCCCGATTGGAAGTCGACGATCACATACCCATTGTCCCAAATGTCAGGTGTTCTCCCGCCGTAGGTTTCATCCAGATGGTTCACGGACTGGCCAGCAGACGCCATCACGCGCACCGGCTCGCTGGCTGTGATGAGGCGCATGAGATCAAAAAAGTGACAGCATTTTTCAACCAGTGTGCCGCCTGATTTTTCATTGAAACGGTTCCAGTCCCCCACTTTTTCAAGAAACGGAAAACGATGCTCACGAATTGTAAGGAGCTTCACACCACCCGTGGCGTTTTCAACTTCTTGGATAAGCGCCGCAACAGGCGGCATGTAGCGATATTCCATGGCAACCCAAATGGGTGCAGGATAATCCGCGATCATATTTTCTATGTCTGCTCGATCTTTGGGATCGGTGATCAGCGGCTTTTCCACCAGTATTGGCAGTGGATTGATACTTGCGATCTGGCGCAATTGTTCAGCGTGTAGATAATTTGGGCTGACGATCACAAGGCAATCAATATCTCCACGGGCCAGCAGGCTTTCGATTGAGTTTTCGAACTTCACATTGGGTACAAGCGTTTGTGCAATTGTTCGCATTCCAGCATCTGGTTCATATATTGCGGCAATCTCGGTGTTCTTTAGCAATTGAATATTCTTGATGTGCTCTTGGCCCATCATGCCGCATCCGATGATGCCGTAGCGCAGTGTCTTCACTTTAAGTTCCTTTAAAGCACATCAGGTCCAGCGGGCCATGAAGCGTGTGGTGGTGGGGTCGAACCAAGTCCGAGAATATTCAGCGGCCAAGTTGTTTTGGTCGAAACTGAAACGTTCGATAAATCCCCAGATGGATGCGTTGGAGGTGAAATTGTCTGGCTTCCAAGATGGTGGGGGGGCGACGCTGACGGAATCCTCTGCCCGATTGATCCACAAATTCAACGACTGTCTGTAAAACTGGTAAAGTGAATCTGGCAGGTCAGATTTGGATATGTTTTCAGCGTAACTGCCATCTAGCCATATTTCTTCGACTGCTGCGTTCACACCATTGAGCTTGCGCCAACGTCTGATCCGAAAGCCATATTCTGCGTTGCCGAAAGCAGGTAGGTCACGCGGCTTCTTTTGTCTTTTAAGAGATATGATATCCGCTGTTGGCAAGCCTCCGCCTTTCAGCAATTCGAGGCGAAAAAACCCATATATTGTTTGGGCTTCCGAAGACCGACGAACATAATTTCCTGAACCATGCACACGCTCAAGAAGGCCCTTCTCAGTCAGATCTGCGAGCGCTTTGCGCAGGGTGCCCACTGAGATTTCCAGTTCTTGCGCCATATCACGTTCGGGAACGAGTTTTGTCCCGTCTGGATAAATGCCAGCCTGAATTTCGCGCGCCAGCATCTCACTCACTTGGATGTGCAGCGGAAGTTTTCCACCGCTCTGCAGCGCAATATCAGCAGGATTTGTTACGAAAGAGGGCATATTCAAATTGATACACTATTGATATATTGATACACGGTTGATACACAAATGCCTAGCAAACGTGTTTATTCGAGTACAGGGCTGATTTCCGATATGTCTATCGTTCCTATCAGATCGCAAGATACGACAGCTGCTGAGGTTTCGTGGTTCGCACCTTTGTGTTCAGACGACTATCAGTATCTCGGCCAGCCCGATGGGGATTTGCGGTCGTCTTGGGACAACACCTCGAAAATCATTCAAGCCGCTGACAAGTTGGGTTATCGCAACATTCTTTGCCCATCTTCCTATCAGGTAGGGCAGGACACGCTGACCTTTGTGGCTGGCAATGCGCCGCTGACTGACGACATCAACATGTTGGCTGCGGTGCGGTGCGGAGAAATGCAACCCATCATGCTGGCCCGCACCATCGCAACTCTTGATCACATGATGAAGGGCCGTTTGACGATCAATATCATCTCTTCAGACTTTCCCGGACAAAAAGAAGACAGCGCACACCGCTACCAGCGTTCCCGCGAAGTTGTGGAGATATTGAAACAGGCTTGGACGCAAGATGAGATCAATCATCAAGGTGAGGTCTATCAGTTCGAAGGTTTGACCACGGATCCAGCCAAGCCTTATCAAACAAATGGTGGACCTCTGCTTTATTTTGGGGGCTATTCACCACCAGCGCTCGATCTTTGTGGCGAACACTGCGACGTCTATTTGATGTGGCCGGAGAAGAAAGAAGAACTGGCAGAACGCATGAAGGCTGTGAACGAACGGGCTGAACATTATGGTCGCGTGCTCGACTATGGATTGCGTGTCCACATGATTGTGCGCGACACAGAAGCTGAAGCCAAAGAATATGCGCGCGAATTGGTGTCCAAACTGGATGACGAGCAGGGCAAATTGATCCGCGAACGGGCGCTGGACGCGACCTCGCTGGGAGTTTCTCACCAAGCGAAAAACCGCGAATTGGCTGACCTTGAAGGTTATATTGAACCGCATCTTTGGACGGGTGTTGGTCGTGCGCGGTCTGGTTGTGGTGCGGCGCTGGTGGGGTCAACGGATCAAATTTTGACGCAGATTGAAGATTATAAAAAAATGGGCATACGTGCCTTCATCTTTTCCGGCTATCCGCATTTGGAAGAATGCGAGAGTTTTGGAAAACGCGTTCTGCCTCATTTAGAAACTTGCTCACTTCCGCATTTGCAAGGAAGAGTGCCAGAAACAACACCGCAAACACCGCTGGGTTCAGGAGAACGCCGTTAATGGAACGCGTGGAATTAAACGATAAACTAGAACTGAGCCGTGTGATTTATGGCATGTGGCGCTTAGGGGATGATGCGGACACATCGGTCGCGCATGTGCAGGCGAAAATCGAAGCCTGTTTGGACCAAGGCATTACGAGTTTTGACCAAGCTGATATTTATGGCGGCTATGAAGCCGAAACCATTCTAGGAGCTTGTTTGGAGCAGGCTCCCCATTTGCGTGGCAAAATGGAAATCGTCACCAAGTGTGATATCGTTGCGCCGGTGGGGCGGTACAGCGATGCACGAGTGAAATATTACGACACGTCTGCCGCGCATATCGAAAGCTCCATCGAACATTCTTTGAAAGAAATGCAGATTGATCATATTGATCTGTTGCTCATTCACCGGCCCGACCCATTGATGGATCATCTTGAAACCGGAGCTGCGTTGGATGCTGCGGTTGCTTCCGGTAAAGTTGGGTCGGTTGGGGTCTCCAATTTTAAACCTCACGATTGGAACCTTTTGCAATCGGCGATGAAAGAGCGACTGATCACAAATCAAATCGAAATGAGTGTCTTGGCAACAGATGCTTTCACAAATGGTGATCTGGCCTTCCACCAACAGCACAATATCAAACCCATGGCATGGTCGCCTTTGGCGGGCGGTGCATTGTTTGACGATAGCAATACAAACACAGTGGATTTGCGCACATGTTTGAAGCGTGTTGCGGATGAACAGAGTGTCGGTGTTGATGCGGTGGCTGTTGCTTGGCTTTTGGCGCATCCCGCTCAAATATTGCCCGTTCTTGGAACCAACAATCTGGACCGTATCAAGTCGCTTTCAGACGCAACGAAAGTTTCTATTGATCGTCAAACTTGGTTTGAAATCTATACCCTTTCACTCGGTCATGAGGTGGCATAGTGGGAATGGATATTATGACGGCAGATGCAAAATTGGGCGCGCGCGCCACCAAAAGTGCGCATGAAAACCTGTTGGTTCCTTCTCCGGAAAACACACGGGAATACCGAAACGCGCTGGGAAATTTTGGAACGGGTGTCACGGTTATCACGGCTTGTACGAGTGAAGGACCGATTGGCATGACTGTCAATTCGTTTGCGTCGGTGTCTCTGGAACCAGCATTGGTGTTGTGGTCGTTGTCCAAAACATCAGGTCGGTTCGAAGCTTTTCAAGACGCAAAACACTATTCCATTCATGTGATGCGTCAGGAGCAAAAGGATTTGGCTCTTGAGTTTGCAAAGAATGCAGATGCTTTTGACAAATGTGATTGGCGTTATGGTGAGAACGATGTTCCCGTGTTGAACACTGCATTAACGCGTTTTGATTGCATGCAAAAGGCAGTTCACGATGCGGGTGACCATATCATTATTGTTGGGCAGGTGAGAGGTGTGGTGGCCAATGAAGGTGCGCCACTCATTTTTGCCAAAGGTGAATTCGGCGGGTTCAATCCGCACAGCTAGAGATGCACGTTAACTGCTTGATGGAGGTCTGAGCAGTTCACGACAAGAAGGAGTATGACGGTTGGGAGGATTGCAAGCCATCATCACTTTGATAGGTGGGATCAATCAGAAAGTATTGAAGCTTGGTCGTGGCATTGGGTGTGTTGCGATGGGGCTGATGGTCGTCGCCATTCTGTTGCAAATTTTCTACCGTTACGTTCTCAACGATGCCCTTCCTTGGCCTGAAGAGGCCGCGCGAGGGCTGATGATCTGGATGATGGCATTGGTTGCTCCGTCCGCTTATCGCTATGCTGGGTTTGTCTCCATCGATATGGTGCCTGACCTTTTGCCACG
>CALHHQ010000230.1 GCA_938030645.1 uncultured Rhizobiaceae group bacterium | reverse complement strand
TGCAGACGAAGCTCCTGCTAAGCCTAAGCGTGTGAAGAAATCAGGCGGCAAGACTGTTCCTGGTGTCTGAAACACAGCACTAAAATAGAAAACTTGAAAACCCGCCTTGCTCTCAAGGCGGGTTTTTTGTTTCAAGACGTCTCGAATCTGCTAAAATGGCGTTATGTTCTCACTCTTAAAAAAACGTCCCGCACCCCGCAAAGGCCTCGTTGAGCGATGGACTTTGTTGGAACTCGATGGTCGCCCCGTCGATGTGCGCATTGTTGAGAACCCACGCACCACCCGTTTGACCTTGCGTTTGGTGCCAGCATCAAAAAAGGGTGAAAGCCTGAAGGTCACTGTTCCACCCGGCACGCCCGATCATGAAGTTGATCAATTCTTAGAACGCAACAAAGCTTGGGCCGCAGCCCGTGTTGCGCGTCTTCCTGAAGTTTTGAAAATTGCGGCAGGTGCGACAATACCGTTTCGCGGCGTGCCGCACCGTATTGTGCATTCCGGAAACAAACGCGGCGTTGTTTCAGTTGGTATGGACGAAGATGGTCCTGTTATTCGTGTGCATGGGGATGAAAAATTTACCCCGCGCCGTGTGGCCGATTTTTTGAAACGCCAAGCCAAACAAGATTTGACAAAGGCTGTGACACGATACAGCGAAGCTTTGGGCGTGAAGGCAAAATCCATCACGCTTCGGGATACAACTTCCCGCTGGGGTTCTTGCTCATCCAGCGGCGCGCTCAATTTCTCATGGCGCATTATTTTGGCGCCGCCTGAGGTTCTCGATTATCTCGCGGCCCATGAAGTGGCGCACTTACGAGAGATGAACCACTCAGATCGTTTCTGGGCGCTGGTGGAACAAGTTTGTCCCGATATGAACACCCAGAAAAGCTGGCTGCGAAACCACGGGACTAAACTCCACGCCGTTCAGGCATAGACTCAACAGCCTTTTGTGTGGCATCGCCTCTGTATGAAAACCCAGATCAAAATATGTGGTCTTTCCACCCCTGAATCTGTGACCAGTGTGGTCGCAGGCGGTGGAACGCATCTTGGATTTATCTTTTTTCCCAAGAGCCCAAGACATGTTTCTGCCCAGCAAGTCCGTGATTTGATTTCTGATGTGAAGGGGCTGGAAACCGTTGCTGTGACGGTCAACGCCGATGATGCTTACCTAGACGAGATCGTGGGAGTCATGCAGCCAAGCATGCTGCAGTTGCATGGCGGTGAAAGCCTGGAACGGGTTTCAGAAGTTAAAAGTAAATATGGACTGCCCATCATTAAGGCGCTGGCTGTTCGTGATGCAGGTGATCTTGACAAGGCGAAGACCTACGACGGTGCCGTCGACCTGCTATTGTTAGATGCCAAACCACCAAAGGGCGCTGACTTGCCCGGTGGCAATGGCGTGACGTTTGACTGGTCATTGCTGGAAGGTCTGCAGACCAAAACGCCTGTTTTCCTGTCAGGTGGAATCGATTTATCCAACATAGATGAGGCGATGGGCCGCGTCCGGGATTCTTCGAATTCTATTGTTGGGCTTGATCTTTCGTCTGGCGTTGAAAGCGCACCCGGTGCTAAGGATATATCGAAGATCGAGGCTATCCTCGCGGCTTGCGTCTAGCAGCCACCCAAACAAGTTGAGAGTGAGTTTGCCATGAATGTGCAATCCCCAAATTCGTTTCGCATGGGCCCAGATGAAGAAGGGCAGTTTGGTATTTTTGGCGGGCGGTTTGTCGCCGAGACTTTGATGCCAAATATTTTGGAATTGGACGAGGCGTACAAGAAAGCCAAGAGAGACCCTGAGTTTTTGTCCGAACTCGAATATCTCAACAAGCACTACACCGGACGCCCAAGCCCTCTCTATTTTGCAGAGCGTCTGACGGAACATCTTGGCGGTGCGAAAGTCTATTTCAAGCGCGATGAGTTGAACCATACGGGCAGCCACAAAATCAACAATTGCCTTGGTCAGATTTTGCTTGCCAAACGTATGGGCAAAACGCGCATCATTGCAGAGACAGGCGCTGGCCAACACGGAGTGGCCTCAGCCACGGTAGCCGCGCGTTTCGGTTATCCATGCATGGTCTATATGGGTGCCAAAGACGTACATCGTCAGTCGCCCAACGTGTTCCGCATGAAGCTTTTGGGTGCTGAAATTGAAAGCGTAACCGCAGGCGCTGGAACGTTGAAAGATGCGATGAACGAGGCGCTGCGCGATTGGGTGACAAACGTCGAAGACACGTATTATCTCATCGGTACTGCCGCTGGTCCTCATCCATATCCCGAACTCGTCCGTGACTTCCAATCTGTCATTGGCAAGGAATGCCGTGAACAAATTCAAGAAGCCGAAGGCCGTTTGCCAGATATGTTGATCGCTTCTGTGGGCGGTGGCTCCAATGCAATCGGTCTGTTCCATCCGTTCTTGGATGATGACAGTGTGCAGATCGTAGGTGTTGAAGCTGGTGGCAAAGGCTTGGAAGGTGATGAACACTGCGCCTCACTCACCGCTGGTCGCCCTGGCGTATTGCACGGCAACCGAACCTATTTGTTGCAAGATGCCGAAGGTCAAATCGAAGAGGGTGCGTCCATTTCTGCGGGTCTTGATTATCCTGGCATTGGCCCAGAACATTCTTGGCTGAAAGACACGGGCCGTGTCGATTATGTGCCGATCATGGACACTGAAGCGCTGGAAGCATTCCAACTGCTCTGTCGTTTGGAAGGCATCATTCCAGCTCTTGAACCAAGCCACGCTTTGGCCGAAGTCGTAAAACGCGCACCAACAATGGACAAAGACCAGATCATCGTGATGAACCTCTGTGGTCGTGGGGACAAAGACGTTCACACCGTCGCCGAAGCGCTCGGCATCGAGATTTGATCAGGTTGAATGGGGCTGAATAAATGACACAACGTATGACCAATCGTTTCGCCAAATTGGCGGAAGAAAACCGCCCGGCCTTTGTCACCTATTTCATGGGTGGTGATCCGAACTTTGAAACGTCTGTTGAGATTATGAAAGGCCTGCCTCAGGCTGGAGCCGATGTAATTGAACTTGGCATGCCGTTTTCCGACCCTATGGCCGATGGTCCATCCATTCAGGCGGCTGGCTTGCGCGCGTTGAAGCAGGGGCAAAATCTGCCACGCACATTTGATATGGTGCGTGCCTTTCGGGAAGACGATCAGGACACACCGATTGTTCTGATGGGCTATTACAACCCGATCTATCAATATGGTTCAGAGAAATTTTTGGACGATGCGAAAGAAGCAGGCGTAGACGGAATGATCATCGTCGATCTGCCACCGGAAATGGACGCGGAATTGTGCATTCCAGCTTTGTCTCGTGACCTGAATTTCATTCGTCTGGCAACACCAACAACGGATGAGAAGCGCTTGCCGAAAGTGCTCTCCAACACGTCTGGTTTTGTATATTACGTGTCGATCAACGGCATCACCGGCGCGGCTGCACCAAAGCCTGATGAAGTCGCAAAGTCTGTGGCGCATATCAAAGCCAAAACAGACATTCCAATTTGTGTTGGTTTTGGTGTGCGAACCGCTGAGCAGGCTGCCGCGATTGGCCGTGCTGCTGATGGTGTTGTTGTGGGATCCGCTATCGTTTCAACGGTCGCTGACAGCTTGAAAGACGATAAGCCCACAAAAAATACGGTTTCAGACACATTGAAACTGGTCGCGTCTATTGCCGAAGGTGTACGCACTGCGCGACACTGAATTCGAACGCCAAACAGGTTTGTCCTGTTGGTGCCACAAAGATATCGCAGTCTATTGACTGCAACCTAAGTCTGCTGGGAGACATCCATGAACTGGATTACCGATTATGTGAAGCCGAAACTGGATTTTCTAGGTGGTGGCAAAAAGAACATGCCGGAAAATCTTTGGATCAAAGATCCAGACAGCGGAGAAATGGTCTTTCACACCGACCTTGAGGCCAACCAATACGTGGTGCCAAGTTCGGGTTTCCATTTGGCAATCCGCGCTGAAGAGCGCCTCAAGAATTTTTTCGATGATGGCGAATACGAAGTATTCGATCAACCGCAAGTGGCCATTGACCCACTCAAGTTTCGTGATGAGCGTCGCTATATCGACAAGCTAAAAGACAATCGCAGCAAAACCGGTGTGGAAGACACCATTCACGCAGGCACTGGCAAAGTGCACGGCATGTCCGTCACGGCTGTTGTGCAAGATTTCAAGTTCATGGGCGGCTCGCTCGGCATGGCCGCTGGTGAAGCAATCGTCAATGCGATGGAAGAGGCCGTCAAACGCAAAACACCTCTGGTGCTTTATGCAGCTTCTGGTGGTGCGCGCATGCAAGAAGGCATCCTGTCCTTGATGCAATTGCCGCGCACGACTGTCGCAGTGCAAATGCTGAAAGAAGCTGGGTTGCCCTACATCGTAGTGCTGACCAATCCGACCACGGGAGGTGTGTCTGCATCTTACGCCATGTTGGGCGATATTCATATTGCAGAGCCGGGTGCATTGATTGGTTTTGCCGGTCCACGGGTGATCGAGCAAACGATACGTGAGAAATTGCCAGAGGGCTTCCAGCGTTCAGAATATCTCAAAGAACATGGCATGGTCGATATGGTTGTGTCGCGCATTGATATGAAGGACACTATTTCAAACATTCTTCATTTGCTGATGCATCAACCCAAGCCGGAAGCTCTGGAACCAGTGGTTCTCACGGATGAAATCGCGCCAGAAGAAGCCGTGAAATCGTCGGAAGCGGAAGTTGAAACTGATACAGTTAGTGATGTGGCTGATGAAATGGCATCAGAAGAAGAAGCCGCCAAATAGACCTGACATATTGGATTGTCTCACATGACGTCTGCCGCCTCTCGCATTGAAGCGTTGATGAAGATTCATCCGAAAGGCTTCGACCTTTCATTGGGTCGTATTCAAGATTTGTTGGAAAAACTAGGCTCTCCCCAAGACAAATTGCCGCCCATTATCCATGTTGCTGGAACGAACGGCAAAGGTTCCACAATTGCCTTCACGCGGGCAATATTGGAAGCGGCAGGTCTGTCTGTTCACGTTCATACGTCACCGCATTTGGTAAATTGGCAAGAACGCTACCGTCTTGGGCAAAAAAATGGTCCAGGGAAATTGACGTCAGACGAAGTGTTGTCAGATGCCATTCGCCGGGTTGCAGAAATGAACGCAGGGCAACCTATTACAGTGTTTGAAGTCCTGACAGCAGTTTCGTTTCTGTTGTTCAGTGAACATCCAGCCGATGTGTGTTTGATTGAGGTTGGCTTGGGCGGACGATTAGATTGCACAAACGTCATGAAAGAAACCGCGCTCACAATCATCACGCCAATATCAATCGATCACGAAGCCTATCTCGGCGACACGCTTGCGAAAATTGCTTTCGAAAAAGCGGGTATCATCAAACGCAAAACGCCGTTGATTGTCGGGCCACAAGAGCCTGAAGCGCTGGCGGTGATTGAACAACAAGCCGCCCGCAATTTGGCGCCATCTTTTATAAGCGGCGAACACTTTTCAGCAATGCGGGAAAATGGTCGAATGGTGTTTCAAAACGAAGAGTGTCTTTTGGATTTGTCATTGCCGAAACTGCCCGGTGATCATCAGGTTTCGAATGCTGCCACTGCAATTGAGGCGTGTCGGCAGTTGTGCGCGCGACAAGGTTTTGAATTGACTGAATCAGCAATCGAGCAAGGGTTGCGCACGGTCGATTGGCCGGGCCGCATGCAGAAGTTACCGGCGGGAAAACTGACGTCGACCCAATCTGATCATCTGGAAATTTGGCTGGATGGAGGCCACAATCCCGGTGCAGCGGCCATGGTGTCAAAACATATGGCAGATTTAGAAGAACGTGATCCACGCCCTCTCATATTGATTTGCGGGATGTTGGACACAAAAGACCCTGCCGGATATTTCAATGAATTTGTATCACTCGCGGAGCAGGTGTTCACAGTCCCCATTCAATCAAGCGATGCTGGCGTGCCAGCCAAAAAATTGGCGCAACTGGCTGCAGAATCTGGCTTGCAGTCTCGTGCCACGACTTCGCTCAAAGAAGCGCTATCATTTGTTGAAGCCAATGTTCCTGTTCGGGTTCTCATCTGCGGATCACTCTATTTGGTGGGCGATGCGCTTGAGCAGAACGACACGCCCCCATCATAGTTATCCAATCTGTGGGAAATCTCACTTGACGTTGCGGCGGCTGTAAACGACACTTCGCGCGTCTATAGAGGTGGGTGCACGATGAACTCAATTGCAAAAATTCCGATTTTCAGCGCTCTCAATGAAATTGATATTGAATCCTACTCACGCCGTTGCACGTGGCGCAGCTACGATGAAAACGAACTTGTCATAGACTACGAAGAAGATTCGCGTGATGTCCGTTTCATCATCTCCGGCAAAGTTCGCATTATACTGCGGATAGCGACTGGCAAGGAAGTCATTTTGACTGAGATGAAAGACGGCGATTTTTTCGGAGAAATTGCCGCAATCGATGGCGATGGGCGTTCAGCAAATGTTACGGCATTGAGCAAGTCTCAAATGTGCATCATGCCCCAGTCGGTGTTTATGGAACTTATTGAGGCCAAGCCCGATTTTAACAGGGCGGTTATGAGCACGCTGGCACGCAAGGTGAGAGAGCTCAATCTGCGGCTCTCTGAGCATTGCTTTCTACAAACAAAACATCGTCTTTACACCGAGTTGCTGCGTCTTTCGAAACCGCGTTTGGGTCACGATGGGCAACGTTCCATTTCCCCCCCACCGACACAAAAAGATTTGGCAGCACGCATTGGCACACGCAGAGAAGTTGTGTCGCGCGAGGTCGCAAATCTGAAACGTGCTGGCATCGTTGATAAAACGACAGGCGCACTTGTGTTGTGCGATCTTCCCAAATTGAATGCTATGATCACAGCCGGTTGGGAAGAGGCAAACTAAGGCCGACACCCCTCTAAACTTAGGTGCAGTTTTCGAAAATGAGCAAGTTCAAGCTACTGGCTTGGTTGTGTCTCTTGGGCACAATCTGGGGCAGCACAATCCCATTGACGAAAATTGCTGTTTCCACGGGTCACAATCCAGTCGGGCTGATTGCTTGGCAATTGATCATAGCGACCATATTTATGGTCGGACTTGTGAGCTGGCGGAAATCCAAAATCGTCATTGATCCAAAACATATTCTCTTCTTTTCAATCATAGCTTTTGGAGGAACGCTCATACCAAATTTCTTTTCCTACATTGCAGCATTTCATTTGCCCGGGGGCGTAATGGCATTGGTTATCGCTCTTGTTCCTATATTTTCACTTATCATAGCACTCACCTTTCGCATCGAACGGTTTGTTTGGCTGCGTATGATTGGGGTGATGCTGGGAGCGGTTGCCATCGCCCTTCTGGTGTTGCCAGAATCCAGTCTGCCAGATCGCTCTAAAGTAGCCTTCGTGTTTGTGGGTCTCATTGCGCCGTTATTCTATGGCATTGAAGGCAACTATCTAATGTTGAACCAACCATCGGATACTGGCCCGATTGCAACACTGTTTGGGGCTTCTGTGATTGGAGTGTTGGTGACTGTGCCAGTAGCACTGCTCACGGGCACGTTCATTAATCCTGCCGACGGGATTGGAGCGCCGGAACTCGCTTTGACGTTATCAGGTATTCTACACGTTGTAGCCTATGTTGGGTACGTTTGGTTGGTTGGGCAGGCAGGGTCCGTTTTCGCGTCGCAAGTCGCTTATATTGTCACGCCAGCTGGTGTGATATTGAGCATTGTGTTCTTGAACGAACGTCCATCCTATTACATTTATGCCGCACTTCTGATCTTGATGGTTGGTCTGTTTATGGTTCAACCAAAAAGTTCCCAAGTCGAAAAGACGTAAATGAAATATCCTGAAAAATACAACACGCTCATAGATGCCGAAACTTGGGCATTCATCCGCGAGACGGACAGTTGGTATCCGCCAGATACAACAACGCGATCTGTTGAAGAACAGCGCAAGGTCTATGACGCCATGTGCCGTTCGTTCTTCGCCGGCTATCCGCAAGGTGTGACGTCAACGAACAGTCATGTTCGAACAGAGGACCATGATGTTCCGATCCGTTCATACGCGATGGGTGAGTCCACAAGCAAAGCCGAAGTGATCTACTTCCATGGGGGTGGTTTTGTCTTAGGCGGTTTGAACAGCCATGACGATATATGTGCCGAGATTTGCGCGCAGACCAATTTTAACGTCACATCGGTCGACTACCGTCTTGCGCCCGAGCACACATACCCAAGCGATTTTCACGATGCTCTGAACTGCTTCAAAC
>CALHHQ010000229.1 GCA_938030645.1 uncultured Rhizobiaceae group bacterium | reverse complement strand
CAAGCCTTGTTCATTGTCCGGCACATTTTGAGACATGATTGCTGTGAGCGTAGGCCCGGCACAACCCCAGCCAATGAGATGAAAGAGAATACCAGGGTAAATCATCCAGCCTTCGGTCAGCAATGGAATGCCCATGAAGGCGATGGTGGAAATCATATAGCCGCCATAGAGCACTTTTCGCTCCCCAAACATGGGAACGACTTTGCGCACCAGATAACCCTGAACGAATGCCATACAGACACCAACCCATGCCAGTGAATATCCAGCTTGGGCAACAGTCCATTCAAAACGTGCCTCGGTCCATAACACCCAAATGCCTTGCAAGCCTTGTTGGGCGATGCCCGTGAGGAAAAGCGCAATCATCAATACCAGCAAAGATGCATAGCGTCCGATACGCGCCAATGCTGTAAACGGGTTAACTTTGGTCATGGTGATTTCAGACCGTTTTTCGGGCGGCAGGCTTTCAGGCAACATGAAATACCCAAACACCATATTGACGAACGCGAGGGCTGCGGCAAGCCAGAACGGGTATTGCAAATCGTAAGCGCCCAACACGCCCCCAATCAGTGGCCCAATGGTGAAGCCAATGCCGAACGCAGCGCCGAGCAAACCAAAAGCCGCAGCGCGATTTTCCTTGGGTGTGATGTCTGCGATATATGCATTTGAAGTTGACACTGTGGCGCTAAACATGCCTGCCACCACGCGGCCAATAATCAGCCATGCCAAGTTGGGTGCCATCGCCAGAATAACATAATCGAGGCACAAGCCCCCTAATGAGATTAGCAGGATCGGGCGGCGACCATATTTATCCGACAGTGCGCCCACGAAAGGGCTGATGATAAATTGAACAGCGGCAAAGCCTGACATGAGCAGACCGTAAATCAACGCCGAACTGGATAAGTCGGTACCAGACAATTCCCGCACCAATTGGGGCAGGATCGGCCAAGCCAAACCCACCCCCAGCATGTCGATGACAACTGTTGCGACAATAAACGTGAGTGCGGATTTGCTTTTGGTCACTTAGCGATTTTCTCAGAGGTGTTCTGCTTATGAAACAGCGAGCCATATCCTTTTACAGTTTCGCTCACTCCTGCAAGCCGCATACAATGCCAAGCCATAGCATGATTGGAAGATGTGACAGGCAGATTGAATTCGTGTTCAAGCGCATCAACAATATGTATCATTCGAATGGAGGTGCAGGAAACAAACACAGCATCGACTTCAGCTTCTTTCAGCAAAGAGCGAATGCCACCACGAATGCTGTCCTCGTCAATGGTGCAAACGACCGGATCCATTTCTTCGCTGAAGGAGCCGAACACGGGAATTTCATATCCACCTTGTTCTATGCATGTCTGTACAAAGACATTCACATCGCGACGATAGGGCGTAAGAACCGCAATACGCTTTGCTTCAAATGTTTCAAAAGCAGCAAAAGCCGCAGATATTGGGTTGGTGACTTTCGCCATTGGTTTTGCCGATAACAACATATCGTTGACGGCTTCTGGCCCCAGAACCGTTGAGGCAGACGTGCATCCATAGGCCAGCACATCGAGATCATCATTCGGCAACAGGCGCGATGCAGTTTCCGTAATCGTTGGCCCCATGGCGCGAAGTGTATCGGGGGTGATATCAGGTGCATTGGCGATGCGCGAATGATACAAGTCAACGCCCACCTGTGTGAACACTTGCTTGAACTCATGTTCCAACGTGTAGTCAGAAGCCAACACCACCAAGCCTATTCGGGCTTTCGCACCAATCACGGCTTTGGTTGTGAATGGCAGGTTCTCAAAGTGTTTGGTCGCGGCCAATCCGTTAGCCGTCTTTGAGGCCAGAGATTGGCTCCACGTAAGACATTTCCATATCCCAAGGGAAATATATCCAAGTGTCTTGGCTCACTTCCGTAACGAATGTGTCTGTCAGCGGCACGCCTTTCGGTTTGGCGTAAACCGTGGCGATATGAGCATTGGGAAGCATTTCGCGCACTTTTTTGGCCGTAGCGCCAGTGTCGGTCAGATCATCGATCACCAACACGCCGCGCCCACCATCGGCTTCCACCATTTCTTCCGAAATGCCTTTGATGACGTCCAACTCACCTTGGTCTTTATATTCGTGGTAAGATGCGATGCCGACGGTTTCAATGTTCCGAATGCCCAATTCACGGGCGATGATCGCTGCTGGCACCAATCCACCACGGGTGATTGCCACAATGGCGGTCCATTCTGGGCCGTCTTTACCAGGCCCAGCAAGTCGCCAAGCCAGCGCTTTACAATCGCGGTGAAACTGATCCCAAGAAACGGGAAAGGCTTTTGCATTGGAAGACATGGGGTAGGGTCCTTGGCAGGTGAAGGTGTCGTAATTGAATAAGGTTTCCCGCGATACCGCAAGCAAGCTTATGGTTCAAGCGGGAGGTGAACAATCCAGCGGGATAATACGGCTCACACATGTGCGGCCTAATCCCCGCTATCTTCCCCGCCTTGATAACTCCCGCTAAGCTTTTGTGACTATGATATTGTGAGTGCGGTTATGAAACGGGTTTTCAAAAGTGTTGGAATTGGTTTTGTCATCTGCATTGTTGCGCTGGGCGCCACCTACGTTTGGATGGCGAGAGATCGCGGGCCAACACATCCCACACTAATCAATGCGGACCTTGCACAACTCATTCCCATTTCGCGGTTTTATGCCGACAACAGCAGCCGCTGGGATTATAGAATATCTCCTTCTGGTAAATGGTTGACCTATCGCGAAATCACAGGTTTGACGACGCCAACAATCATGGTTCAACGTGCCGAGCAGCCAGTGGGAGAGGGCGCTGTTCCTGTCATAAAAGGCAATATTGGGCGGTATTTTTTCCGCCACGACGATGCGCAGTTCTTTCACCACACACCACAAAACAAACTGGCTCGGTGGCAGGTCGATGCACTGGAAAGCCCGCCGAAGGATGTCACGCCGCCGATCGGGCAAGCGCAATTGAGTTTCGCATATGGACCTCAAAACGGTCCCGGCGAATGGCGTTGGACCTTATATGATCAGGCATCCCGTGGTTTTGCCGTGTTTGGTCCCAATGAAAACGACAAAACAAATCCAATCCGCGTTCATCGAAGCCGCGACGGCAGTGCTTATCAGTGGTTATTCGACAGCGCGGGTGAAGCTTATATCCGCGTTCGGCGCGG
>CALHHQ010000228.1 GCA_938030645.1 uncultured Rhizobiaceae group bacterium | reverse complement strand
CCCAGGCATCTAGATTTCTAGGCCGACTGTGTGCCGCCTTCCAGGCCTCATGACGCAAAAACTCCGGTTCAATATTTCCAACAATTTGACGCACTATTTCATCGTGAATTTCGTAGAAATTTTGGTCCTCATGATCGAAGTTTTGTGACCAAACTGTAAACTCATTTGCACAATCTATGAGGTTTGCTGTCACACGAATTGAATTGCCCTTGTTTCGAATGCGCCCTTTCAAAAGGTAACGCACGCCCAATTCACGCGCGACTTCATTATCGACATAACTGGCATCAGAATAGTTCATGGAGGAGCGCGGCGAAATTACATTGAGCCATTTCGAATGAGCTAAACCATCGGCCACATCAGCCGCCAATCCTAAAGCCACCCATGCATCTTCTTCATCTGCAAGATCCCCACCTTTGGGAATCTCAAATGGGAGAACAGCAATTCCCCGTTCCGAATTGAATTCGGCACCACCTAACTGCAAATCGTCAATTATTTGAACAGATGGCAACTTGCTGTGGTTCCGTTTGTCCGACAATTGCCACAGCCGGACGGGGTTGGAAATTCCTTTCAAGATCCGGAAGCCCAGATCGTTGAACCGAAAATCATCGTTTGACGAGATTACCGCATGAGCTTCGCCGCACACTATGGTTGTTGCTGGTTCAGCCAATTGTTGCAAGCGTGCAGCAATGTTTACCGCAGGACCAGAGATGCGTTCATTTTCGCGCAAAATTGACCCAAAACAGATTCCAGACCGAAAACTCAGTCTATGCTCCAACGGCAAATTGTCGTTTTCCATCGCAACTTGTTTATGGAACTCAAGCAGGCATTTGGAGGGACCTAATGGATCTTCAAACTTTGAAAAAACTCCGTCACCGGCAGTATCAACAACAACGCCACCGTGTTGCACGACCAAAGCTTCCAACCGCTCGAAAAGAGAAGCAAGGTTTTTACGCGTCTCGATTGCATCACGTTCGATATGAGAAGAGTAGGCAACCGCGTCCACAAAGACTGCGCAGCCCTTGTCCCAAACATACCCGCCACTGTTCTCCGTCGACTGCAAAGCCACAATTCCCCAACTGTTCTTTCGTCAGGAATAAGACTAAGCACATATTGGAAGTGTGACAAATCACACATATGGGTGATTTACAGAGGTAAATCGATTTTATTTACAGGTCTTCTCAAAGGTTTTGGTACTTTCGCACCTTTTGGCAACGCATAAGCATTGCGTGTCACGCATGATTTACCCTTCGCAAAGCGCTCACCGACTGGCGAAAGACCAACGGGAGCCCAGCCCGCTCCCTTAAATCCCAGTTTTTCCGCAGCAATGCGTGTGACGTCAATAATTCGGCCTTTGATGAAGGGGCCTCGATCGTTAATGCGCACCACAACTGATCGCCCGTTCCGAAAATTGGTTACACGTACGCGTGTGCCAAATGGGAGGGTGCGATGCGCTGCGGCCATGACGTTGGGATTGGCGCGCTCGCCACTGGCCGTCATTGATGTCAATTGATACCAAGAAGCTTTGCCGCAACTTTTGATCTTTGCGTGGGCCGGTCCTGCCGCAGATGCGACCAGCATTATGGGAAGAACGAATTTTATCATTTCAACTTGGTGCGCAGTAAATCGGGCCAAATTCTGTTGAACGCATTTGGATGTACAAACAAAAAGGCCCGCGATCTTCATCACGGGCCTCTTCAAATTGATCAAGCGATTGTCGCTTATTCGCCTTCGCGATCCTTAAGCGCTGCGCCAAGGATGTCGCCGAGTGAAGCGCCTGAGTCGGATGAACCGAACTGCTTGACTGCTTCTTTTTCTTCAGCGATCTCCAACGCCTTGATTGAAAGATTGACCTTGCGGTTTTTCTTATCGAACAAGATAACGCGTGCATCGATTTTCTGACCAACAGAGAAACGTTCTGGGCGTTGCTCGTCGCGGTCACGGGATAGATCGAAACGTTTGACGAATGCTTCAATGTCCGTGTCAGCAATTTTGACCTCAAGGCCGCCATCTGTGACTTTGAGAACTTCAGCTGTCACGATTGAATTCTTACGAATTTCACCGCTTTCGCCGCCGTCCATAGGATCAGCACCATCAAGTTGTTTGATGCCGAGCGAAATGCGCTCTTTATCAACATCAACGTCAAGAACGATGGCTTTCACCATGTCGCCTTTGTTGAAGTTCTCGATTGCTTCTTCACCTGACAGGTTCCAATCCAGATCAGACAAGTGAACCATACCGTCAACGTCGCCATCGAGACCGATGAACAAGCCGAATTCAGTTTTGTTTTTCACTTCGCCTTCAACAATTGTGCCCTGCGGGAACTGTTCTGCAAATGTATCCCATGGGTTGGACAGGTTCTGTTTCAGACCCAAAGAAATACGACGCTTGGAAGGATCAACCTCAAGAACGATCACTTCAACTTCCTGAGATGTTGCAACGATTTTTCCAGGATGAACGTTTTTCTTCGTCCAAGACATTTCAGAAACGTGGATCAAGCCTTCAATGCCTGGCTCCAGCTCAACAAATGCGCCGTAATCCGTGATGTTTGTGATGCGACCGACAACTTTCGTGTCGATTGGGTATTTCGCTCCAATTGCATCCCACGGATCGCTCTCAAGCTGCTTCATGCCAAGTGAGATACGGTGTGTATCTTGGTTCACGCGGATGATCTGAACTTTGACGGTTTGACCAATGTTGAGGATCTCCGTTGGGTGATTGACACGGCGCCAAGCCATATCTGTCACGTGCAACAAGCCATCGATGCCACCGAGGTCCACGAATGCACCGTAATCGGTGATGTTCTTGACGACGCCTTCCACGACCTGACCTTCTTCGAGGTTCTGGACGATTTCGGAACGCTGTTCTGCACGGCTCTCTTCGAGAACGGTACGGCGTGAGACAACGATGTTGCCGCGACGACGGTCCATTTTCAAAATCTGGAACGGCTGCGGCGTGTTCATCAGCGGAGTAACGTCGCGAATTGGACGAATGTCCACTTGCGAACGCGGAAGGAAAGCTGTTGCTCCGTCCAGATCGACAGTGAAACCGCCTTTGACCTGATTGAAGATTGTGCCTTCGACTTTTTCTTCTGCTTCGAACTGCTTTTCGAGTTTGACCCAGCTTTCTTCACGACGGGCTTTGTCGCGGGACAGAACAGCTTCGCCCATCGCGTTTTCAACACGCTCAAGGTAAACTTCTACTTTGTCGCCAACTTTCAAAGAGCCGTCGCGTGCGCTGGCTCCGAATTCTTTAAGTGCAACGCGGCCTTCAACTTTCAGGCCTGCATCGATCACAGCCATGTCTTTTTCGATAGCTGTTACAATACCTTCAACAACAGTGCCTTCTTGAATGGACTGTACGGCAAAGGATTCGTCTAGGAGGGCTGCGAAGTCCTCCATTGAGGGGTTCATTTCTGACATTTAAGCTCCAAATCCGCGTGCGATACTGTATTTGCGCCAACGCGGAGGTGCACCGGGGTTTGTGTTTCAATTAATCGGCTTGTCCCACTCCGCCTCATTTTCGAGGCTAGATCCGGTAAATCCGGTGTGGTGCAAAAGAGCGGAAGGCCGGTCTGCTTCGACGAAGGGGAACTCAAGATTCTTGAAATCAAAAGGGCGCAGCCAGTCTTGGCAGCACCCCCAATTCGCCGTTCATTCTGACTTTGAAGCTTTTATAATGCTCAAAGCCGTCTGGAACGCCGTTTCTATATCCATTTTTGACGTATCGAGCAAGTGGGCATCTTCTGCCGGTTTTAACGGGCTGTCGGCCCGTTCCATGTCGCGTTCATCACGCAATTTTATGTCAGACAAAATGGTGTCAAAACTCGCATCATTGCCTGTGAGATTGCCGCGTTCTTGAACTTCTTTCCAACGACGCTCTGCCCGCACTTGCGGTGATGCTGTGACATAGAGTTTCACTTGCGCATTAGGGCAAACAACCGTGCCAATATCACGACCATCGAGGACAGCGCCGGCAGCCGTGTTTGCAAATTGACGCTGCTGCTCCACCAATGTGCTGCGCACGCGAGACATGACTGCCACTTTGGAAGCTGCCTCACCAATTGTGTGGACAGCCAACACGTTTGGGTCGAGTGATCCAAGATCAATCTGCTTGGCAGC
>CALHHQ010000227.1 GCA_938030645.1 uncultured Rhizobiaceae group bacterium | reverse complement strand
ACATTGTACCAAGTTCCTAGAACCATCGGCACAGTCAACAACATCGACATTGATGGTATGACGCCAAACCAAAAAGTACCCGTGATCAAACCGGCAATCACCAAAACTGTTGCAGCAAACACACTTTGTTGCGGCAACAATTGGGAAAGGTTGGCAGCGTAAAGGCCCCACACGATACCCAATAGTGCAACAAGCAGGTGACCTTCTCTTATTTTGCTACGAAGTTGCCCTTCGTCGACTTTTTCGAGCTTCGCTATGCCTTTTGATTTAGCCTTGCGATGGCGCTCAATCTGAAATTTCCAGTGCACAAAATATGAGATCAACAGAATCAATACAGCAGAAACTGCGCAGACGATTGCAAACTGTCCGCCAAAATATGCAAAATATACTGGCAGCAGTATGGAGGCGATGAGTCCCGATGACATTGCAGGAGCCATATTCGCAACGGCTCGGAGTTGAAAACGCCAAACACGCAAGCGGTCAGCTGTGCGCATGTCACCGATGCCGATTAGATCGTCGAAAATCTTCAAACCCAAAACCCAGCCCCGTACGAAATACAAAAAGTGCTTGTTCATTTTTCGTAAAGCACAACAATTAACGCTTGGTTGCGGTTAACAAAATTTCTGCCAGATAACTCAATTGGTTTTTGGTCAGCGGTTTGGCAACCATTTCGTAACCAACAGGTGGAGTAAGGATTTGTTAGCCATATGAATTAAGCACCCTTTCGTTTTGTTTGTTCATGGTGTCGGCAATTGAACTTAGGGGAAGCTGTTCCATGACCAAAACAAATAAAATTCCTGATGAAGCACTCACAGGTAGCCTGCGCGAATATAAACTGCCCGAAGGTCAACACCTTATTGAGCGTGTAAAGGATTTTTACGGTTGGCAGAACTTGCGTCGTGAGCACAACCTTTGGCCTTATGCCAAATCAACATCTTCAGCGCCGCGAACGCATACAACAGCGCTCACGGATACCGGCCAGAAACTCGCTGGTGTCAACTTTGCCTCCCAAGATTATCTAAGCCTTGCGTCGCACCCAGCTATTAAAGAAGCCGCGACTAAAGCAATTGTCGATTATGGGGTCCACAGTGCAGGTTCTGCTGCTCTGCTTGGCAATACCAAAGGCTCCCTGAGCCTAGAAGCGGAGATTTCAGATTTCCTTGATGGACGTGCAACAGTTTTATACCCAACAGGTTGGTCTGCCGGTTTTGCAGCAGTGCAAGGTATTGTTCGCCCTGATGATCATGTTGTCATGGATGTTTTGGCCCACTCTTGTTTGCAAGAAGGTGCGCGCGCTGCGACACAGAACATTCACTTTCACGGCCACTTAAATCTGCGTGCTGTTGAGCGTCGTTTGCAGCGCATTCGCGCCAATGATGCGCAAAACGGAATCCTTGTGATCACTGAGAGCCTCTTCTCCATGCATTCAGATACGCCAGACATTGGCGGTCTTCGCGCATTGTGTGATCAATATGATGCACAACTTCTAGTCGACTGTGCCCATGATTTCGGTTCCATCGGCGACGCTGGCCTTGGTCACCTCGGTCTGCAAAACATGGTTGATGCAGCTGATGTAATCATTGGTTCATTCTCAAAAACGTTTGCATCGAATGGCGGCTTCATCAGCGTGAAAACACCAGAAACTGCTGAATACCTAAAATATTACAGTGCAACTCAGACTTTCTCCAACGCACTGTCACCAATTCAAGCAGCTGTCGTGCACGAAGCATTCCGCATCGTTCGTTCTGAAGAAGGCAAAAAGCGTCGTTTGGCTCTCATGGAAAACGTTTTGTACATGCGCCATGAAATGGACAATGTCGGACTGGAGACATTGGGTGACCCCTCTGCAATCATTCCGGTACGCGTTGGTGCCGAAGGTCTTGCACGCATCGCATCTCGCAACTTGAGCGAACTAGGAGCGATCGCAAACCTGGTGGAATATCCAGCTGTACCGCAGGGCGGAGCGCGTTTCCGCGTGCAGGTTATGTCTGATCACACAAAAGAGGATATCGACAATCTCATTGTCCTGATGTTGGAAGCTATGAAAACAGCTGATCAAGAATATCGCACTTATCGCGAAGATGAGACATCGAGCATTCATAAACCAACAATTGCACAGGTCGCTGGCGCAACTCGTGCTGCTTAATCGAAACTCTTAATCGAAGTTTGTAGTGGATCAAAATATGACCAAGCAAAACAGAATTCTCGCCGTCGATGATGACGTATCATCAGCAGAACTGATCGTACGCGTTGCAGAACGCTGCGGCTACGAAGGTTTCGCGACCTCCGATTCACGTGGCGTTACCAATTTGGCAAATGCCCTGCAGCCGGACGTCATCGCAATTGATGTGAACATGCCAAACATCGACGCGAGAGGTCTTCTCGAACTGTTGGCTGAAGCAGGTTATGAAGGCCACATCATCATCGCGAGTGGTTCCGACCCTGAAGTCCTGAAAGACACCCAGTCTTTTGGCGCCGACAAAGGGCTGTCTATTCCCCATGTGATGCAAAAACCTTTAGACTTTGCTCAACTAAGGCAGAATCTAATGGGTGTGAAAGTGTCAACAAACCCAAAGCAGCTTAGATTAGAAGCGCATCTTCCCCTTTCTTAATCAGAAGTTCGGGAGAGAGTGATCGCTCTAAAAACCAAAACGCTGCACCAAGAAACAGAAAAGCCCCTGATCAAAGTGAATTTGATCAGGGGCTTTTCTATTTTTCGAGACTTTATTTTGTGCATTCAACACGTAAAATTCTTTGTTCCAATCACTGTGTGTGAATCAAATATTTTCAGACGTGAGCGACACAGCTTTCCATCTTGCTAATGAGGCGAGGCAGATCCACAGGCTTTGTATCAAAATCGATGCAACCAGCTTCAAAAGCCTTTTTTCGATCAGTTTCAAATGCACTCGCGGTCAGAGCGATAATGGGAATGTTTATTGTGTCAGGGTTGGACTTTATCCGTCTGGTCGCTTCGCAACCGTCCATTTCTCCCAAACCAATATCCATAAGAATGAGGTCCGGCTTCAGATCTTGAGCTGCTTGAATTCCACTCGGTCCATCAACCGCAAACCGAACGGTGTACCCACGACGTTCCAAACGTCGCCCAAGCACATCGCGATTGACTGCATTATCTTCAACTACCAGAACCAACGTCATATTTTAAAAGCCCACTTTATCTTTTGGTTGCAATCTACATTTACAAGGGATTGTCCATAAACAGCTCGGTGCTTGTTTCATTTCTGAAACCATCCCGTCCTGCGAATACTTCTTATCCTGCCACCTTGCTGTTTAAGGAACTATGATAGGCAGCCACCTTTTTCATAGCATTCTTTAACTTCTCACTATCCAAAGGCTTCTCAATGAAGCCATTGGCATTGTGCAGACGAGCTTTCTCGCGATGCTCAAGATTGCTGATCATAACGACAGGAATATCTTTGGTCTGCGCTTCCGCCTTCAATGTTTCAATCACGTCCCAGCCATCAAGGCCTGGCATGAGAACATCGAGTAGCACTGCGTAAGGTTTCACTTGGCGCGCCAGCTGAACCACCGTCTCTGGCGCAGAGCTCAATACAGCCTTATAACCTTCGCGCGCCAATATACGCTCGGAAACTTCCAAGAAATTGTGATCATCATCAATGACAATCACGGTCAATTCTTTGCCAGATTCGTCTTTGAGATAGCTTGCTGTCGCCATGGATTGTTTTGTCTCGCGCAACTGATTCACCATCGCCGTCGTTGAAACTGGTTCAGCTTCTCCCTCGGAAAACTTAGCTTCTGCTGCCAGAGAAGACACTTCGACCCGTGGCTTTTCTTCTTCTTCCACGATGTCCTTGACCGTCGCTGGCAGATTAATCGTGAAGCACGAACCTTCACCAAGTTTACTTTCCAAGCCAATATCACCGCCCATTAAACGACAGAGATTTTGACTGAGCGAGAGGCCCAATCCAGTGCCACCGAATTTTGCGGTGATCGACGAATTCGCTTGAGAGAAGTTGCGGAACAGATTGTTCAAGTTCTCTTCAGAAATTCCAACCCCTGTGTCGCGTACAGCAATTGATATCCAGTCTTCACCACCCTTTGTATGACGTTCAACGGAAAGGGTAATCTGACCATTTTCGGTAAACTTGGATGCGTTCGACAGAAGGTTCAGTACGGATTGACGCAATTTTGTGGCATCCATATGCACATCACCAAGACCTTCGCCTTTGAGAAGCACAAATGAGTTTGTGTTTTTTGCAGCAAGTGGGCGAGCGGTCGATTCAACTTCTTGGACAAATTTGTCGAGATCAAATGTCTCGAGATAAAGTTCAGCCTTGCCCGCCTCGATTTTGGAAATATCGAGAATATCATTCACCATCGACAACAGGTGTTTGCCTGCTGAAGAAATTTTCTGCAGGTCTGCGATCTCTTCGCCTCGGCCGTCGAGTTCTGCGTCTTCGAGCAAAATTTCACTATAACCCAACACCGCATTCAACGGTGTCCGCAACTCATGACTCATATTCGCCAAGAAATCTGATTTTGCGCTGTTGGCACGTTCAGCGTCATCTTTCGCATCAGTCAGTTGGGTGAGCGTTTGCTGGTGGCGCACAATCTCTTTGCGCAATTCAGATTGGGAATCCACAACACTCGAATAATAACTCGCCATCAAGAAAATGTATGTGGCAGCACAAAGAGTGGAAATCATCGCCACATCTACCATTGAGGACAGCGGGATCGCTGATGTGATGGAATACCCCATCTTGTGAGCGAGGTAGAATAGCCCAATGTTGATGAGCAATTGGGCAAAAATGACGACACGTGTTCGCACGCCGGAGCCGAGATAGAAGAAGGCCAGCAGGGGAACAACCAAAATCCACATAAGGAATGGGGACGATGCACCACCATAGTGATGCGCAGCCCAAAGAATTGCAAAACTCAAATTCTGAACGGATATCAAAGCCAGAACAAAATAGGATTTTTGGAAAATCTTTAGCGCAATTGGAAACAACCAGAAGGCTGTGATGGACGCGGCCAGTATCGCCACATGAGGCATAGGGTTCGGATCGTTCCACAACAGGAATGCTGTGATCGGATGCCCAAGAAAGGGCCCGAACAAGTGACTGATCAGGAACATGCGAACATTTGTATGATCACTAATGCTATCGCGCATATGCGATGGCGTCAGCCAGTAAATGAAATTGTTGAGCCTGTCAGCCAGAGAACTCATTTGTGTACCCACACCCAAAAATATATTTATTGGGAATGAGCGGTAAACAAACTTCCTTAATTTTCAACTAAATTGCGAGGCTATATCCGTTTGGCAATCCGACGTTCACGAAACCAAATGATAAGGCCAGCCACCACAATCACAGCAGCCCCCACCATCGTCCATGGTTTGGGAAAATGATCAAAGACGACGAAGCTCCAAACCGTCAGATATATAATAAACGAATATGAAAACGGACTGAGTGTGCTGGCTGGTGCGTATCTATGGGCGTTGGTCAGCAGTTGATGACCACCCCACCCCCAAAAACCCAGCATGATGAGCAATATCCAATCCGCAGAATTTTCGGGGTTCTTCCAATTGATAATCGCAAACGGCGCAAGAACTATGAACCCAACAGCGCCAGAATAAAATTGCATCGTATCCGTCGCAACAATACCTGCAAGCTTACGAGTCAAAATCGAATAGAGCGCAAAGCTTGTTGCAGACATGAGAGACAAAACCACAGCCCAATGAAAACTCTCGCCAAATGGA
>CALHHQ010000226.1 GCA_938030645.1 uncultured Rhizobiaceae group bacterium | reverse complement strand
AACTTAGTCAATATACACACTTGATCCAAAAATAGCTTCGAACGATTTTCGCAGTTCGATATCAAGATCGTTCATCGTGACAGGCAAGCCTAAGTCTACCAAACTGGTGACGCCGTGATTTTGAACGCCGCAGGGTACAATACCTGAGAAGTGTTCCAGTTCGGGTTCCACGTTGATGGAAATGCCGTGGAGGGAGACCCATTTTTTCAGACGAATTCCAATGGCCGCTATTTTGTCTTCTGCTGTTTCACCAGCAGGGGCGGGGCGTGTTGGTCGTTTGACCCAAACGCCCACGCGGTCTTCGCGACGTTCGCCTGTAACTCCGAACGATTGCAACGTGTCGATGGTCCAACGCTCTAGCGCTGAAACAAATGCGCGGACATCAGGTTGGCGGCGCTTTAAGTCTAACATCACATAAACAACTCGCTGCCCCGGCCCGTGATATGTGTATTGACCGCCACGACCGGTTTTAAACACGGGAAATCGATCGGGTTGAACAAGGTCTGCTGAGTCTGCGCTGGTGCCAGCGGTGAAAAGCGGAGGGTGTTCCAGCAGCCAAACCATTTCAGCGGCTTTCCCATTGGCGATTTCCAAAACGCGCTGGTCCATGAAGTTTATCGCGTCTTGATAAGCGATAGGCGAGTCGCTCACGCGCCATTCTACTGCTGCGGAACCCGCTTTGGGCTGCATGTTTGATGTAAGATTGGAGCGTGCAATGGCCATGAGTTTCATGTGGCATTCACCAAACGGGAAAACAAGATCAGATAAAAGAAGGCGGAACCTCTTTTTGTGCTTGTGCGGGTGTGCGGCTTTTGTTACCACCCCGCGAACCAGTCAAACGACTAGGCAGTGCGGCCGTGGCGGAACTGGTAGACGCGCAGCGTTGAGGTCGCTGTGGGATAATATCCCGTGGAAGTTCGAGTCTTCTCGGCCGCACCAGAATCATTTGTAGCTCAAATGAGCTAACTCACTCGAAGATGTAAAATATCGAAAGTCGGTTGCATTGCGAACGATGAGCTCACTTATACGATCGCCCATGAGAATTGATAATGCTCTTTATTTTATCGTTTTCCGATCTGATCCATTGAAATACTGCGTTTAAAGATTCTAGCGGCGTTTTTGTAAGCGATTTTTTCGGCGACTTCGGCCGGAAGTTTGGACAGCCATTGGCGGTTGGTAGACATGATCGCACTGTAATTGTCCCACTGGGCGTTGATCCATGTGTCGCTGCCCACCATCAAGCGATCTTGAAAATCGAAGATTATTTTCTTCCATTCCGGGTTGAGGTCTTGGCCCGAACCTAAAATTGCGTATTCCCGCAGCGAAGTGTCGGCGTATAGGTCTGGAAATTCTGCCATCAATTTATACACCTCGGATGGTGGATCGCCTAAACCTGCATGGGCCCAAATTATTTTCACGTCTTTGTCTAAACTGTAGAGCCAGCGGATCGGTTCTGGCCCAGAGTGTACGTGCAGAAAAATGTCACGCGCTTTTGCCATTTCGATGACTTTGCGAAACAGCGGTGCATCGGTTTTGTCCAGTGAATGAATGTGGAATTCACCAATGCCTTCGTGAGGATATTTTGCCAATCGCTCTTCCAGATACTTTTCCATATCTGTTGCTTTGGCCCAATTGGAGGAACCTGCATTGCCATGGTAAGGGCGCAGTTCCGGAACGATGCGGTTGGGCGCATATTCCCACAGCATGATCGTGCCTTCATCAGGGGTTGAAGACACAAGCCCCATGGCCACACCGTTTTGGTCCATCAATTCAATAATGTTTTTTACAGAGTACTTCGCCCATGCAGGTTGTTTGTAGTGAATATGAGCATCAAAAATCGGGACGTCTTTAATTTTTTCTCCGATTGGAGGCTTATCCTCATGCGCGACCGCGCCATGTGTAAGGGCAAGACTGGCGGTGATGGTCAGCGCGAAGAATGTTAATAACTTTGCTGTTGGGATGTGAAACATTCTAAATGGGCCTGTGAGGTTTGATGTTTCTGTTTGGATGAATCATTTCCGTCTTGCATGGTATGGTCAATCCCTAATTGCTTCTCCTTATGCCGTGACCATCGATAATCGTGGAATATATTCTAAGACCTGTCTGTTGCGTCTGGCATCTTTGTGGACTTAGATTGAGCAAAGGTTTTTGCATACTAGGGGTGCTATATGCGTATTGGATTTATTGGGTTGGGCAATATGGGAGCGCCGATGGCCTCCAACCTGGCCAAAGCTGGTCATGATGTGTTCGGCTTTGATGTGACCCATGCAACCGCAGATGGCGTGACAGGTGTTGAGGCCGTTGCTGATGCAGTTGTGGATATGGACGCCGTAGTGACCATGCTTCCAAATGGCGATATTTTGCGCAGCGTTTATGACGAGATTGTTCCGGTTGGAAAGTCTGGATCCATATTTATCGATTGTTCTACCGTGGACGTCGAAAGCGCTCGTGCTGTGCATTCATTGGCCAATGAAAAATCGATTTTGAGCATAGACGCTCCTGTATCTGGTGGCATTGGCGGCGCGGCTGCTGGCACTCTCACGTTTATGGCAGGTGGAGCAGACGCCGCATTCGAAAAGGCGTTGCCGCTTTTTGAAATTATGGGGCAGAAAACAGTTCACTGTGGTGAGGGGGGAGCGGGGCAGGCCGCCAAAATCTGCAACAATATGATCCTCGGGATCTCGATGATTGGGGTTTGTGAGGCTTTTGCTCTTGGCTCAAAGCTGGATTTAGATCCTCAAAAATTGTTCGATGTTGTGTCCACATCGTCCGGCTCTTGTTGGTCGGTAAACACATATTGCCCTGTTCCAGGAGTGGGGCCATCTAGCCCTGCAGACAATGATTACAAACCGGGTTTCGCAGCTGAACTAATGCTGAAAGACCTTTTGTTGAGCCAAGATGCCGCTCAGTTGGTAGATGCGGACACGCCAATGGGTGCGCGCGCAAGCCAACTCTATCAAACCTTTGTTGATGAGCATGGCACGGGCAAAGACTTTTCCGCATTTTTGCCACTGTTGCTGAAAACGGCACGAGGCACTTTAGACGGCTAGCGCAAATATCTAGGCTCGGTTTGGGTCGGCAAAGAGATCGCGCGCAATAACCAGCTTTTGGATTTCGCTTGTGCCTTCATAAATTTGGCAGATACGAACGTCGCGGTACAGTCGTTCAACAGGATAGTCGCGTAAATAACCGTAGCCACCGAATATTTGAATGGCATCCGTGCAAACTTTTTCGGCGGCTTCTGAGGCAAACAACTTCGCCATTGAGGCTTGTCGTAAACAAGGAAGTCCTTCGTTTTTCAGATTTGCCGCATGGTGAATAAGTTGGCGAGACGCCTCCAACTGGGTCGCCATGTCAGCCAGTTTGAACGATATGGATTGGTGCTGGGAGATTTCCACGCCGAAC
>CALHHQ010000225.1 GCA_938030645.1 uncultured Rhizobiaceae group bacterium | reverse complement strand
TCGATTATGAGGGCGATCGGCGTAAAAGAAATCTCGAATTATCTGGCGGGTGATCTGACCGAAGACGAGGTCATTGAGAAGATCAGAGCTGCAACGAGACAGTATGCAAAACGTCAATCAACATGGTTCCGCGGGCAGTTGAGAACCGATTGGTCGTTATTTTCAATGCATTGACCTGACTGCATAAAATTCTAATTAGTTAGGTTTCCATTTATTATTTATGACTATCCTGTCTCAACTGCGGTTGTAGGGGTCGCAGGCTTGCCGACTTTAGTGTTTATTCCCTTGCCATGGGAAACTTGGTAACGAATGAGAAAACTTGCGAATACCGCATACTGGATTTACGCGACGGGCGTAATCGCCAGCGTAGCTGTTTCTTGTTTCGTGATTGCGCGCGCCAGCGGTCTCATTGGTGGCGTTGCTATGCCAATTATAGGCCCGTTTAGCCTCGTTCACATTGCCTTGTTGTTAATGATTGCAACGTTGATCTATGGCCTCTTTGGCGCCATGCCTTTGCTGCGTCAGACACACTTTGAACACATCATAACATCGGAACGAACTGCCGAGCTTGAATTGGCGGCTGTGACCGACCCGCTGACTGGATTGTACAACCGTCGTTATTTTGAAGACGGCCTAAAAGAATACATGCGGGAGTTCGATGGAACCGATGCGCCGTTGGCGCTTCTGACGTTGGATTTGGACCATTTTAAACAGGTCAACGACAACTTTGGTCATGATTCTGGTGATCGCGTTTTGGTGGAATTGGCCAAAGGCTTGAAGCGTCTGACGCGCAAGCACGATATTGTGGCGCGTACGGGTGGCGAAGAATTTTGTATTGTCGCACCGTTTACGCAAGTTGAGCAAGTAAAGCCATTTGCACAACGCATCTGTCGGATGGTTTCAAACCTCGAAATCGATGTGGGTGATGTTGTTTTGCAGCCGACCATTTCTATTGGCGTTGCTACGACCTCCGATGGGTTTACAACAAGCAAACAGTTGTTGAAGGCTTCCGATCAGCAGCTTTACAAAGCGAAAAACGAAGGTCGAAACCGCGTTTGTATGCTGGCGGCATAAAATTCCGCGTTTGATCAGATAATCGGTTGACGCAATTCCCAACTGGTGCATATTGTGGTTCAGAATTTTTAGGATGAGAAATATGTTCGATATTCTAGTGGTGGTGATTAGGCGCGTTGGCATGATGGTTTGAAAACCTTCATGAATGCTAACGCGCGTCAGGCTCCTTCGGGGGCCTTTTTTATTGGCCTAATTGCAATGACAAGTTTGCAATTGGTTTGAAGCGACTGTTCGGTTTGACGAACAAAACAAAAAGAGAAGAACTATGACCAAAGCATCAAAGACAGAAACCGGTTCGCGTGAGATGACAGGCGCGGAAATGGTCGTTCAGGCGTTGATAGACAACGGTGTGACAGATCTGTTTGGGTATCCTGGCGGTGCTGTTCTTCCCATTTATGATGAATTGCATCAGCAAGATCAGATACGTCATATTCTGGTTCGCCACGAACAGGGAGCGGGCCATGCTGCGGAAGGTTACGCGCGTTCCACGGGGAAACCCGGCGTTGTATTGGTGACGTCCGGTCCGGGCGCCACAAACACGGTGACGCCTTTGCAAGACGCTTTGATGGATTCCATTCCACTTGTTTGTATTTCCGGACAGGTTCCAACGCCTTTAATTGGATCCGATGCATTTCAGGAGTGCGACACTGTTGGCATCACTCGACCCTGCACCAAACACAACTGGCTGGTCAGTGATGTGAACGATCTTGCTGCAGTGTTGCATGAAGCGTTTCATGTAGCGACACACGGACGGCCTGGACCTGTTGTTGTTGACGTTCCAAAAGATGTTCAGTTTGCAACCGGAATATATCATCCGCCATCGGCGTTTGACCAAGCGCATTATCAACCAAAGCTTTCTGGCGACCTTGAGAAAATCACTGAGGCTGTTGCTCTCATGGCGACCGCAAAAAGGCCTGTAATTTACTCTGGCGGTGGCGTGATCAATTCGGGTGACGATGCAACGCGTTTGTTGCGTGAATTGGTGAAACTCACGAATTTTCCGATCACGTCAACATTGATGGGGCTTGGTTGTTACCCTGCAAGTGGAGACAATTGGCTGGGCATGCTGGGCATGCACGGCACCTATGAAGCTAACATGACCATGCATGGCTGTGATGTGATGGTGTGTATTGGTGCGCGCTTCGATGACCGCATTACTGGCCGTCTGGATGCTTTCGCACCGGATGCCAAGATTATTCACATCGATGTTGATGCATCATCGATCAACAAGGTTGTTCACGCTGATGTGCCGATTATCGGTGATGTGGAGCATGTGCTTGAAGATATGGTGCGCTTGTGGCGTGCACAATCTGCCAAACCTTCAGAAAAAGACATGAAAGCTTGGTGGGCGCAGATCAACACATGGCGCGATCGTAAGTCCTTATCTTACAAACCAAATGATGATGTGATCATGCCTCAGCTTGCGATTGAGAGGTTGAATGCGCTGACGAAAGGCCATGACACTTACATCACGACAGAAGTTGGTCAGCACCAAATGTGGGCGGCTCAGTATTTCGATTTTGATGAACCGAACCGTTGGATGACGTCAGGTGGTCTAGGGACCATGGGCTATGGTTTGCCTGCTGCAATGGGTGTTCAAATTGCCCATCCCGATTCATTGGTGGTTTGTGTTGCAGGCGATGCTTCGGTTCAAATGAACATTCAGGAAATGTCGTCGGCCATGCAGCATGGTGCACCGATTAAGATTATGATTTTGAACAATGAATATATGGGTATGGTGCGCCAATGGCAGCAATTGTTGCATGGCAACCGTCTTTCCAATTCTTACACCGAAGCGATGCCCGATTTTGTAAAACTGGCTGAAGCTTATGGAGCCACTGGCATTCGCTGTTCCAAGCCGGATCAATTGGATGCGGCCATCAAGGAAATGATCGAAACGCCAGGTCCGGTCATTTTCGATTGTTGCATCGTGGCTCTGGCCAATTGTTTTCCAATGATCCCATCAGGCAAAGCCCACAACGAAATGCTGTTGCCGGACGAAGCGACTGATGAAGTTGTTGGCAAAGCAATCGACGAAAAAGGCAAAGCTCTGGTTTAAATCAGAGCGCGGTGTCTCGCGATCATGGAAAACAAGTTTTCATCCTTTGACTATTTTCTGCTGGTCGTTCTGGCCGCGATATTTGGTTCCAATTTCATGATGACCAAAATATCGTTGCAGGCATTGTCACCGATGTTTCTTGTTTCATTCCGTTTGATTGTGGCTGCCGTGTTGCTGGTTGCGATTATGCTTGCTGCGGGAAAGTGGTTTCCAAAGGGGCGGATATGGATCGTTTTGCTTGCTTCCGCATTTTTTGGACACACATTACCGTTTTCACTTTTGGCTTGGGGGCAGCAGAGTGTTGACGCGGGATTGGCAGCCATTCTTATGGCGTCTATGCCGTTGTTCACGTTGTTTTTGGCACAGGTGTTCACCAACGATGAAAAGCCAAACCGATATTCGGTAGCTGGATTCGCGATAGCATTGGTGGGGATTATTATTTTGTTCGGCCCAGACAAATTGATGAGTTTGGCGGATCAAAGTGTACGGCAGTATGCAATCATTCTTGCAGCGATGAGTTACGGTGTGAATGCCATTATCACGAAGCATTTGGTGGGTATTCCATGGCAACAATCCACGGCATCTTTCATGGTTGCCGCGTTGGTGTTGTCTTTGCCTCTTTTGGTGTTTGAAGATCTATCCTCGATTTCAGCATCAACAGGCGTATGGGCAGCTGCGATCTACACAGGCGTGATGCCGACTGCTGTTGGTGCGGTTTTGGTTATTTATATTGTGCGCAGAACGAGCGCATCGTTTCTGTCCCAGATCAACTTTATGGTTCCGCTTTTCGGTGTGGCATTTTCCATTCTCTTTCTTGGAGAAGTCCTGCCTGCAAACGGTGCCATAGCGCTGCTTATTATTCTTGCCGGAGTGGCCTTGGCTCGCCGGCGTCCCAAACGTGAAATTATATCTATAAACAAAGGTGTATAGAGAATTATGGCCAAAGAGATTCAAAATCAAAACAAGCCGGTGATGGCTCCGCCTGCGTCCGCTTATTTTATTGCAGAGAACACCGAGATCATTGTCCAGCACACATTGTCTGTTCTGGTCGACAATGAGAGCGGCGTTCTGGCTCGCGTTATTGGACTGTTTTCTGGTCGCGGTTACAACATTGAAAGCCTCACGGTTTCCGAAACCGAGCATGAACGGCACTTGTCTAGAATAACGATTATATCCAAAGGCACACCGAAAGTTTTGGAGCAGATCAAGCGTCAGCTTGAGCGCATGGTGCCCGTGCATCGGGTTGTTGACCTCACACTGGTTGCTCACTCCAAAGGTCATGAAAAGCCACTTGAGCGCGAACTTGCTCTGGTAAAAGTTGCGGGTGAGGGGAACGACCGTGTGGAAGCTCTTCGTTTGGCTGAAGCCTTTGGTGCCACTGTCACCGATGCAACAACAACACATTTCATTTTTGAAATTACGGGCCGTCAGCAGAAGGTGGAGCAATTTATTTCCATCTTAACCCCACTCGGACTGGTTGAAGTATGCCGCACTGGTATAGCGGCTATGAACCGAGGTGTGGATGGGATGTAGTCTTGTTGCGATTTCTTGCATTGCTTTTTGTCAGTCTAGCAGTCGTTGGGTGCAATGAACTCAGCGAGTTTGCTGATGTGGAAAAGCAAGTTGCAGAACGCATGCAAGACGAAGACAAAAAGATTGCCGCTTTGCGTAACGTGGCAACGAAAGTGAATGAGACAGAGAAATTCAACACCTATTTTACCCAATGTCCTGCGGCCAGTTTTGGAAAGGAAAAGTCGATCATAACGACTGCTGTCAAATCGCTGATGGGTGAAGATGACTTAGACCAAAATCTATGTTCGCTAGCGCCAGAGCTATGTATGTCTATGTGTCTCGATGGGGATGACAACGGTTGTTTGTCATTGGCGCAAGCACTCGAAGGCGTGGGAACTGACAAACAGATTGGTGTTATGCCCGGCCGTAAAGCCTATGCTTTAGCTTGTGCCACAGGCAGCGCTTCCGGCTGTACAAACCGCGGTGGAGGGTTGCTGAATTACCCCACAGAAGCGGATCCACTGTCACAAGGTGAGGATTTCAAAAGACATAGTTGCACGTTCGCCTTGTTTAAATTGGGGTGCGACCAAAATGATGAATGGGGATGCAGCATGCTGGGTCAAGCTTTTGGATTGGGGCAGGGAGTGGCGCAGGATAAAGCGCTTGCGAAACAATCGCTGCAGAAAGCATGTGTTTTGGATGCGGAAAGTGAAGCCTGCAACTATGCCAAACAATTGCAAGGCAGCCTGTTCGAATCTGCAGATTGAATGGGTGTGAACCTACAATGACCTTCGCCACATTTTCTGCCTTACTTGTTTTTTCCTTTGTGTCGTCGGTTACACCCGGGCCGAACAACATCATGCTGTTTTCATCAGGCGTTAATTTTGGCATGCGGCGCACCGTGCCACACATGTTTGGCATCGCATTTGGGTTTGGAGTTTTGCTGGCGGCCGTTGGCGCTGGTCTAGGACTTGTTCTCAAACAATATCCAGCAATATTTCTGGCGATCAAAATCGCTGGTGGGCTCTATATGCTGTGGCTGGCTTGGAAGATATTCAACTCTGGCCCAGTCGAAATCAAAGAGGGTGAATCGAAACCTATGACCTTCGTTGGTGCAGCATTGTTTCAATGGGTAAACCCCAAAGCTTGGGTGATGGCGGCGACCGCTATGGCCACCTACACGACCGAAGGCGACTATACCACGAATGTTGCAATCGTGGTTTTTGCGTTCTGTTTTGTAAATTTTCCATCTGTATCGATTTGGGCTGGATTTGGGACAGCGCTTCGTGATTTTTTGAAAGATCCCCAAAAGCTCAAATTATTCAATGCAGTAATGGCCTTAGCGTTGGTGATTTCACTGTGGCCGATGCTGCGTGCTTGACGCATGGGAAATCGAAAGTGTGACTTTTCTCACAGTCAAATGGAACCAAAATGCTACTCTTCAACTCGATGGGGGAATTTTGATCTGTATTGGTCAATCACCTCAACATTTTGCAGTCGTCGATCGCCCCTGAACGGCTGTTTGACCCGTTTATTTCTTCGGAAGTAAACGGGTCTACTTTTTTGAAGTTCCCATGGTTTCTCTCGAAAGCTTACTTGAGTTGGGTTTGCAAATTGAAAAGCCACTGTTCAGTTGTTTGGATCGCAACTCAAGGCTCTCGTTCGAAAGTTTCTTGCGACACAATGAGCAACTTGAATTGCCTTTTGTTTCTTGAGCTCGCTGTATAGACTCTCAGCACAGTTCTTCGATTGAGCAGCCATTTATGACTTCTAAAATTCCCAATTCTATAGATGCGACGCTCGATATGTTGAATGCCGCTGACTATGTGGCCGACCGTTCTTTGGCGACAGTTTTGTATCTGTCATTAAAAATGCAACGACCTCTGTTTTTGGAAGGGGAAGCAGGAGTCGGTAAAACTGAGATTGCTAAAGTGTTAGCTGATCAGCTGAAACGCCCACTGATCCGCTTGCAGTGTTATGAAGGCCTGGACATTTCATCAGCTGTTTACGAATGGAACTATGCTGCGCAGATGGTTGAAATTCGCATGCGCGAAGCATCGGGCGATACCAACAAAGATGCGATGGAAGATGGCGTGTTTTCCGAACGTTTCCTAATTCGCCGCCCATTGCTGCAGGCGCTTCAACAGGTTGAAGGTGTAGCACCTGTTTTATTGATCGATGAATTGGACCGTACTGACGAAGCCTTCGAAGCGTTCTTGTTGGAAGTTCTGTCCGAGTTTCAAGTTACGATCCCTGAACTTGGCACCATCAAAGCCAAAGAGCCCCCGATCGTTATTGTCACAACCAATAGAACGCGCGAAATTCATGACGCACTGAAACGGCGCTGTCTCTACCATTGGGTCGATTATCCAGATGCCTCACGGGAGTTGGATATCGTGCGTAAAAAGGTTCCAGATGCAGACAAGGCCTTGACCGAAGAAATCGTTGCCTATGTGCAGGCTCTGCGAACCAAAGAATTGTTCAAGAATCCCGGAATTGCCGAAACCTTGGATTGGGCAACTGCTTTGATGGAACTCGACAAAGTCGCGCTTGATCCGCAGGCCATCTCCGACACGCTAGGGGTTCTTTTGAAATATCAAGATGATATTGCGCAAATTCAAGGCAGTGAAGGTGCCGAGATTTTGCAACAGATCAAATCTGAAGCTCGCAGCGAAGGCGCTCTTGCGGGCGCTGGAACTCCATCGATTTGATCGGCAGATGAACGCAGCAGCAAGTATTGAGAAGACAGCAACGGGCGGGCGCTTGCCGGAGAACATTCTTTACTTCGCCCGAACTTTGCGGGATGCGGGCTTGAAGCTTGGACCCTCGAGTGTGGTCGATGCTGTTCGTGCTGTGGAAGCTGCTGGTTTGGGCGACCGTGATGATCTTTATTGGACGCTGCACTGTGTGTTCGTGACGCGCAAAGAAGACCACCCTGTGTTTGATGAGGCGTTCAAACTGTTCTGGCGGTCGCGTGACCTTGTTGAAAAAATGATCTCCATGTTTTCGCCCATGGCGAATCCAAGTGAACCTGCTGAAAAACCTAAAGCTGGCCAATCGCGTGTTGCGGAGGCTTTGTTTCAAGATAATGGTGAGAAGGAAACGCAAGAGAAGCCAGAACTTGAGATAGACGCTTCTTTTTCTATGAGCGCAAAAGAAGTGCTTCGGGAAAAAGATTTCGCGCAAATGTCGGCAGCTGAACTCGCTCATGCACGATCTGAAATCCAAAATCTGCGCTTGCCTGTTGACCGGATCAAAACGCGGCGATTCAGACCTTCCAACAAAGGCAATGTGTTTGATGCGCGAGCCGTGATGCGCAAAAGCATGAGCACGGGCGGTGATCTTATTCTGCCGAGTTTCAAGGAACCAAGAACGGTTCAGCCACCTTTGGTTGTGCTGGCGGATATTTCTGGATCCATGAGTCAATATTCCCGCGTTTTTCTGCATTTTCTTCACGCTCTAACTGACAAGCGTAAACGTGTTCATACATTTTTGTTCGGCACACGGCTCACCAATATAACCCGGGCCTTGCGGAACAAAGACCCCGATGAGGCGCTTGATGATGTGGCTGATCAGGTGGTGGACTGGGAAGGTGGAACACGTATTGGTGCGACTTTGCACGAGTTTAATAGACAGTGGGGACGTCGTGTGTTGGGGCAGGGCGCAGTTGTTCTATTGATTACCGACGGGTTGGAACGCGCCGCTGATGAAGATGAGATGGCGCAGTTGGCCAAAGAAATGGAACGATTGCAAAAGTCTTGTCGGCGTTTGATTTGGCTCAATCCATTGCTTCGGTTTGACGGGTTTGAACCGCGCGCAGCGGGGGTGCGCACCATGTTGCCCTTTGTGGATGATTTTCGCACGGTTCATTCTTTGAATTCACTTGGGGATATTTGTGCTGCGCTTGGCGACAACAAACGTTGATTGATTGGGAAACGGGCTTACATTGAAAACATGGTTGAATTGAAAACAGATCGACTAGACGCGCTAATCATTGCTCAAAAATGGGCTGAGGAAGGGCGCAAAATTGCCATTGCAACCGTTGTTGAGACGTGGGGCTCGGCACCCCGTCCGACGGGCAGCCATTTGGTGATCGACAGTGATGGAAATTTCGAGGGGTCTGTATCTGGGGGCTGCGTTGAAGGCGCAGTAGTGTTTGATGCTGTGGATGCCATTGAAAGCGGCGCGCCGAAAATGCTGGAGTTTGGTGTGGCTGATGAAACTGCGTGGGAAGTCGGCTTGTCATGTGGTGGGCGCATTAAGGTCTATGTGGAGCCTGTTACACGCTGATGGACCATGCTTTGCTCACATCCCTGAACGCAGCGCGTGCCGAACGAACACCTGCGGTTGTGGTGACGGATTTATCTTCCGGTGCCAAACGAATGATACTTGCTGACGACATATCGGCTGATCCAATGAATGAAGTTTTATTGAGCCGAGTGAAGTCCGGAAAATCTGGCATTGAAGCAACAGCGAGCGGTGATCATTTCGTTCAAGTCTATGCGCCTTCCGTGCGTTTGGTTTTGATTGGTGCGGTTCATATATCTCAAGCACTGGCGCCTATAGCTCAAGCTTGCGGTTATGACCTTACCATCATTGACCCGCGCACTGCATTTGCAGCGACTGAACGGTTTGAAGGTGCCACATTGCATGCGGAATGGCCGCAAGACGTTGTGGGCAATGGCTATCTCGACCCATTTACAGCACTGGTTGCAATCACTCATGATCCCAAAATTGACGATTTTCCCTTGAAGGCTGCATTGGACGCTGGTTGTTTTTACGTGGGTGCATTGGGCAGCCGCAAGACTCATGCAAAGCGTGTGGCAAGACTGTTGGAAGCGGGAGCAAGCCAAGAAGCTATAGACCGTATTCGTGCGCCGATTGGTCTTGATATAGGTGCAGCCACACCAGCCGAAATTGCCGTGGCAATTATGGCGCAAATCATTGAAGCTCACCGCAAACAGGTCGCAAAGTGAAGTTTGGCCCCGTCGATGTCGCTGCCAGCGAAGGTGCAGTGCTGGCCCATAAAATTGTTTTGCCTGAACGTGTTCTGCAAAAGGGTCATGTGCTGACGGTTGATGATGTTGTGGCACTTAAAGCGGAGAGTGTGAGTGAAGTTGTTGTCGCTCAACTGGGCGCTGAAGATGTTTCAGAAGACCAAGCTGCCAAACAAATATCGGACGTTTTAACAACTGATGAAATCGCTTCAAAACCTGCTTTCACGGGACGTGCAAATTTTTACGCGACGTGCGCTGGAGTTTTTCAAGCTAATCGTCAATCAGTCGATGACCTCAATGGCATTTCCCCTGATATGACATTGGCCACATTGGATGACGGTGTTTTTGTTGAAGCTGGACGCATGGTTGGCACTGTGAAAATCATCCCATTCGCTGTTCCAAAAACAGCACTCAATCAGGCGATATTGCAAGCAAGGTCTAACGCGGTGATCTCCATTCAACCTTCAAAACCATTCAATGTAGGCCTCATCGCAACAAAACTTCCGTCGTTAAAACCATCCACTATGGATAAAACAACCAATACGCTGCAAACGCGTTTGAAGGCTGCGGGAAGTTCACTTACGGATGAAATGCGTGTGGCTCACAACGTGCGCGAATTGTCTTCCGCTATGCGTGTTATGGTCAATCGAACAGACTTGATCGTCGTGTTTGGTGCTTCCGCGATCACGGACAAACAAGACATCATTCCTGCCAGTTTGGAAGCGGCTGGCGGCAAGGTCATTCGATTGGGTATGCCAGTCGATCCGGGCAATCTGTTGATGATTGGCGAACTGGATGGCAAGCCTGTCATAGGTGCGCCGGGTTGTGCGCGCAGCCCTGCTGAAAACGGATTTGACTGGGTTTTGCAAAGACTGCTTGCTCAATTGCCTGTTGATGATAACTACATTTCTGGCCTTGGCGTTGGCGGCCTGCTGATGGAGATCACCTCACGCCCGCAGCCGCGCGAGGGGTGATCTTATGGATAAGAAACCCATTTGCGGTATTGTCCTAGCCGCTGGTCAGTCGACCCGCATGGGCGATCGCAACAAACTTTTGGAAATCTGGAGCGGCAAGCCGCTTGTTCGGCATGTGGTGGATGCAGCTGCGGCAAGTGGTCTGGAACAGACGGTTGCGGTGTTGGGCCACCAAGCGGAAAGAGTGTTACATGCACTGCCAGAGGACTATCCCGTTTTTGAAAATGGAGATTATGAAAACGGCATGGCGGGGTCTATCCGCGCAGGACTATATCGTTTGCAGGGCTTGGCTCATGTAATGATTTTGTTGGGTGATATGCCCATGGTCACTGC
>CALHHQ010000224.1 GCA_938030645.1 uncultured Rhizobiaceae group bacterium | reverse complement strand
ATCGACCAGCACGAAGTGACCCTCCGCTTCCACGACACCAAGTGCTTTGGCAACGGGCGCAAAAACCTCATGGGTGTTCACAGGTGCGATTTGAAGCAGTGCAGCTAACCCCAAAAGGATCCATTTGTGATTTTTGAAAAGTTTCGCCACCACGAAGAAAACTGGAAGCATGTAAATGAACCACAGAGTTCCGAAAGGTTGAACAAACGTGAAAGCGAACGACCGCATCACGGCACTCAAAGAGTTTCCATCCATCACCATAAACGGTGCTTTAAAGGCAAACTGAATCACAACCCATAAAATATAAAAGTAGAAAAAGTGGATCACTTTGCGGTCAATGTAATGACGCCAAGGACGGTCAATGGTCGCCGCAAGGAAAAGGCCTGAGATCATGAAGAAATCTGGCATCCGAAATGGCTTCGAGAAATCCACGATGGCATGCATCCAACCCCGTTGGCCCGATGCAGCTTCAAGACCCAGTGTTGTGTGCAACATCACCACCAAAATGATGCAAATACCTTTTGCAGTGTCCACCCAATCAATACGGGGTGCATTGGCGGGCTTATATATATTGGCAAGGGTCATGAATTCGTCCTCAAAATGAATCGACGCTATTTCATCAAATTCGCCTGAAATTGTTCTGAACGGGCCTTTCACAAATGCGTGAAATTTCTGAAATGGTTAACTCGGTCCTTTACCCAAGCTTAAACAGCTTCCGATATATTTTACCCATCGTTAAGCAAGCTTGCCTCGGCAAAGCCCTCTTTCATTCAATTGGTTTTCAATGGCGCGTCGAAAAAAAGACACTGGACAGCAAAAATCGCGCGTGGAGCCGTCATTTGAGAAGGGTGGCAAAAAGAATTCGCGTCGAAAGTCTTCAGAACCCAAAAAGAGGTTTTGGGTTTGGCGGTTGTTGCGTTGGTTGTTGAGACCCTTTCCAATTTTTGTATATTGGGGCGCCGTTCTTGGTCTTTGGGCGGTAATCGGGGTGGCTGGAATTCTTGCGTTCTACGCAACTCAGCTGCCCAGCGCAGATACTTGGCATGTACCAGAGCGACCACCGAACATTCGAATTGTGTCTGCTGATGGAGATTTGATTGCGAACCGTGGTGTCACGGGTGGCAAAGCGTTGCGCCTTGAAGAAATGTCACCTTATATTGCACAGGCCGTGATTTCGATTGAAGATCGACGTTTCCATGCGCATTTTGGGTTTGACCCAATTGGCTTCACCCGCGCCATGACTCGCAACATTATGCAAAAGCGTATGCGTGAGGGTGGTTCCACAATCACACAGCAATTAGCCAAAAACCTTTTTTTGAAACCAGAGCGCACGTTCGGTCGCAAGGTGCAGGAACTCATTCTCGCAGTTTGGTTAGAGACAAAATATTCAAAAGCTGAAATTTTAGAACTCTATCTCAATCGAGTCTATTTTGGTGCAGGTGCCACCGGCGTCGACGCAGCGTCGCGTCGATACTTCGGAAAATCTGCCAAACATGTAACCGTTCCTGAAGCTGCATTGCTTGCTGGGTTGTTAAAAGCGCCATCAAAATATTCACCTGCACGCAATCCAAAATTGGCGCAGCGCAGAGCAAGGCTGGTTCTGCGTGCAATGCAGGAAGAAGGCTACATCAAAGCTGGTAAGATGGATGTCACAAACATCAAGCCAGGTGAGTATGCAAAACACTTCAGATCGGGGCCAGAGCACTTTGTCTCGGATATGATTGTGAAGCGGGTCACCAAGATTTTGGGCGAACCCAAACACGATGTGATTGTTGAAACCACAGTGTCTCCATTTCTCATGACTGCTGCTCACTCCATGTTGACGGGAACGTTGGACAAACATGACAAAAAGAAGAACGTGACGCAGGGTGCAATGATCACCATGGCTCCTGACGGCGCAATTCGAGCCCTGATCGGTGGTCGTGATTACGGCAAAAGCCAGTTCAATCGTGTGGTCGACGCGAAACGTCAACCCGGCTCGGCATTCAAGACATTTGTTTGGTTAAAAGCATTGGAAGATGGATTTGGACCGTCAACCGAATTGGTGGATGAACCCGTCAAATTTGGGAAATGGCAACCTGAAAATTACGACAAAAAATATCGTGGTATAGTGACGTTAGGTGCTGCATTCAGCGGATCACTCAACACAATCGCCGCAAAGCTCATCACACAAGCCGGTCCAAGAAATGTTGCATCTGTTGCACGACGCATGGGTATCGAAAGCAAGTTAACTGCCAACGGGTCCCTCGCGCTTGGCACATCCGAAGTCAGTCTTTTTGAACTCACCCGTTCATTTGCGCCATTTGCCAATGGCGGAAAGAAGATCACGCCATACTTGATTCAAAAGATCACTGGAAAAGATGGAAAAATTCTTTTTGATCGTAAAGCACCAAACCTGATTACAGCCGTGATGCCAGAGAACCTAGCTGATATGAATCAAATGTTGGCACGCGTCGTGTCTCATGGGACTGGTAAGAATGCACGTTTGAAGAAACACCAAGCTGGCGGAAAAACTGGAACAAGCCAAGGCTTTCGAGACGCTCTGTTTGTGGGTCATACCGCCCATCTGGTGACAGGCATTTGGTTTGGCAACGACAATAATTCACCCACAAAGAAGCTAACCGGTGGTTCTCTTCCTGCAAAAATGTGGAATGAGTTTATGGAACTGGCACATTCAGATTTGGAAGCGAAGCCATTGCCGGGCGCAAATATGTTTATAGCCAACTTGCCTGATCGTTTACCTATTCCCTCTCCACGTCCAACTCAATTGTTGGCTGATCGTAAAATCCCTGCAGAAAACGTGGGGGAGCAAACGACCGCCAGCGTCAAAAACGAATTGCGGGAGCGTGTCCAAGGTGAGCTTCAGAAAAAGGCCAAAAAAACTATCCTTGACCTCATTCTGGTCGACTAAGTGAGCGTTTGTTAAGCTGCTGTTGGAGCGGCGTCACGAACCGTTGCATCCACATGCGATTCGAACTTGCCAAAATTTTCTATGAACATTGCCACTAATTTTTGCGCTTGCTCGTCGTAAGCGGACCCATCTGCCCATGTATCACGAGGTCGAAGGAGTTGATCATCAACTCCAGAAACAGACACTGGAACTTCCAAACCGAAGTTTTCGTCAATTCGCATTTCAACATCGTTGAGCGAACCATCCAACGCGGCTTTCAACAGTGCGCGCGTTGCTTTGATCGGCATCCGTGACCCTTCGCCGTAACGACCGCCCGTCCAACCCGTATTGACCAGCCAGCATGTGGAGTTGTGTTCGGCGATTTTATCACGCAACAAATTTCCATACTCGCTTGGATGGCGCGGCATGAAGGGTGCACCAAAGCATGTCGAAAAAGTCGCCTGAACACCAGATACTCCTTTTTCAGTACCAGCAACTTTTGCGGTGTAGCCGGACAGAAAATGGTACATCGCTTGCTCAGGTGTCATGCGCGCGATTGGAGGCAACACACCGAAAGCATCAGCAGTCAGCATAATGATCGTTCCCGGATGGGGGGCCATACCGGTTTCTGAAGCGTTTGGAATATAGTGCAGTGGATACGCAACGCGCGTGTTCTCTGTGAGAGACCCGTCGTCAAAATCTGGAACTTTTGTAACTGGATCGAGAACAACGTTCTCAATCACAGAACCCCATCTTTGTGTGGTTGCATAGATTTCCGGCTCTGCTTCCTGCGACAAACGAATTGTTTTGGCATAGCAACCGCCTTCAAAGTTGAAAATACCGTTGTCAGACCAACCATGTTCGTCATCACCCACGAGTGTGCGTGTTGCGTCGGAAGACAACGTGGTCTTGCCTGTTCCAGACAGTCCAAAAAACAATGCTGCATCGCCCTCATCGCCCACATTGGCTGAGCAATGCATGGGCATCACACCCTTTGAAGGAAGGAAATAGTTCAGCGCACCAAATACAGATTTCTTGGTTTCGCCAGCATATTCGGTTCCACCAATCAAAACGATACCGCGCTTTAAATTTACAGCAATTACCGTTTCGGAACGACAACCGTGGCGTGCAGGGTCTGCCCTAAACGATGGCAAATTGATGATCGTCATATCTGGCACGAACGACGCTAAAGAGGAAACTTCTGGACGGCGCAGTAAATGACGTATGAACAGAGCATGCCAGGTCAATTCGAGATAGACGCGCACACCGATCTGATATTCTGGATCAGCACCACCATTTAAGTCTTGCGCGTGAAGCTCTTTGCCTTCGGCGTGTTTGAGAAAATCTGCATAGAGAACATCGAACTTGTCTTCATCCATCCCCTGGTTGTTGTCCCACCAAACAGACTTTTCGGTTTCAGAATCTCTGACGATATATTTGTCTGTTGCGGAACGACCAGTGTGTTTGCCTGTGCTCACTGACAAAGCACCACCCGCAGCCGCTTCGCCTTCACCGCGTTCAACAGCTAAATTATAAAGTGTTTTCTCATCATCGTTCCAACGGATGCCCGCCAAATTGGTCAAACCAATTTTCTCTGGACCAAAAGCTTCATTATGAATGCCGGATTGTTTCACGGAACGTTCCTTTGATTTTACGAAATATCTTCTACCGCGTCCCGGAAATGGGGCGCTTGAACTGATGGATCTTCTTTACGAGAAGATGTGTCCTGCGGTGTTGAATTTGGAAGGACACTATTCACCAGACCCCTATAAAACAAGGTAAAGATACCGGCTTTTCGACCTTGTTTCGTTGATTAATCGATTAAATTGGACAACAAAATTTCAGAGCGGTTAACAGTTTTCTCTTTTAATCGTTTCGTATTTTTCAGTTGTTAGACGAATCACAATTGGCTCTGCCACAATTCGGTTTCATTGCAGAATTATTGTTTTGAAATTGAAATACAGTTCATATTGGCACCTTACCTTTTTAACCCTACATTGCAGCGTAACCTTTGATTTGAGCAAACTGTTCAAGTTCAAAAAGCGCATGACCGGAGATTTATAAATGCCAACCATCGCTCTTGTTGATGATGACCGTAATATTCTGACATCCGTCTCCATTGCCCTGGAGTCCGAAGGGTACAAAGTCGAAACCTATACAGATGGTGCGTCCGCACTGGACGGCCTGTCTGCTAAACGGCCTGACCTTGCAATTTTTGATATCAAAATGCCTCGTATGGACGGAATGGAATTGTTGCGGCGCCTACGCCAAAACTCAGATCTTCCTGTCATATTTCTAACGTCAAAAGACGATGAGATTGATGAACTGTTCGGTTTGAAAATGGGGGCTGATGATTTTATCACAAAACCGTTTTCCCAGCGCCTCTTGGTGGAACGAGTGAAAGCCGTTTTGCGCAGATCAGCAGCCCGTGCAGAGGGCGCAGTTCGTGCAGATGGTGGGGTGTCCAATATGCTTGAACGCGGGCATTTGGCTATGGACCAAGAACGTCACACGTCCACTTGGAAGGGCAAGCAAGTCATTTTGACAGTGACAGAATTTCTTATTCTGTTTGCACTTGCTCAACGTCCTGGTGTCGTGAAATCTCGGGATTCGCTCATGGATGCCGCTTACGATGACCAAGTCTACGTGGACGACCGTACTATCGACAGCCATATCAAGCGGCTCCGTAAAAAATTCAAAGCCACTGATGACGATTTTGAAATGATCGAAACGCTTTACGGTGTAGGCTATCGCTTCAAGGAAAGCTGATTTGGGTGACAGATGCCGACCCAACCATTGGTGACATGAAGATCAAGCGGGAAAACGAAACTGTTTCCAGCACAGAAACTGCCGCTCATGAAAAGAAAATGTCCCAGAGTCTTTCAAAAGTTTTTGAGAACCCACCAACGGTGCGTTGGTGGCGGCAGTCGTTTTGGAAAAAGATCAAACTAAAAATTTCACGCTTTTTCGGGCGTTACATCTTCACCAGCCTTACCCAACGCATCATCTTTTTGAACATGGCTGCCCTGTTCATTCTTCTGTCAGGCATTCTTTTTCTGAATCAGTTTCGCGACAGTCTTATTGAAGCAAGGGTAGAGAGCCTGCTCACTCAAGGTGAAATTATTGCTGGAGCAATTGCAGCACAGGCAACTGTCGACACAGATTCCATCACCATTGACCCAGAGCGTCTTCTGGAGCTTCAAGCAGGTGAATCTACCTTTCCTATAGAAAGTGATAACGACAATATCATCTTCCCAATCAATCCAGAATTGATAGCGCCCGTTCTTCGTAGGCTCATTTCTCCAACCCGAACCCGCGCACGAATTTATGATCGTGACGGCGAGATCATTTTGGACTCCGACCGCCTTTATTCACGCGGACAAATTTTGCGCTATGATCTGCCGCCCGTTAGCCAAAACGAAAAAGGCTGGCTGAGCCAAACATGGCTTCGTTTTAGAAACTGGTTCTGGCAAAATGATTTGCCTCTTTACACCGAAACTCCGGGGGGATTGGGTACATCTTACAGCGAGGTTGTCACCGCGCTAACTGGTGGTCCTGGCAGCAAAACACGCAGAACAAAAGACGGTGATACAATTGTATCTGTTGCTGTTCCTGTTCAACGGTTTCGGGCTGTGCTTGGTGTGCTTCTGCTGTCAACCGAAGCGGGTGACATCGATAAAATTATTGAAAATGAACGCTTGGCTATTGTTCGTGTATTTGGTGTTGCTGCTGCGGTAAGCGCTTTACTTTCCATTCTTTTGGCCTCCACCATCGCGAGTCCACTTCGCAGACTTTCAGCGGCTGCCGAACGTGTGCGACTTGGTGTGAAGTCTCGAGAGCAAATTCCTGACTTTGCAGAACGACGTGATGAAATTGGTCATTTGTCCACGTCGCTTCGAGATATGACGAACTCTCTTTATGGGCGTATTGAAGCTATTGAGAGTTTTGCTGCCGATGTCAGCCATGAGCTGAAGAACCCGCTCACATCATTGCGCAGTGCAGTTGAAACTCTCCCGCTGGTGAAAACTGATGATCAGAGAAAACGCCTTATGGACGTTATTCAACATGACGTGCGTCGATTGGATCGTTTAATTTCAGACATTTCCGACGCATCAAGACTGGATGCTGAACTGGCTCGCGACGATTCAGAGAATGTCGACTTATCAGTTCTGCTTCAAACCTATCATGACAATTACAAAAACATGTCCGACAACACGAAGGCGTCAGTTCCAAAACTAAATTTGAATATTGAAATGCCGACCGTTTCGAAGAATCGGAAGAAAACTGAAAAGTCTCAACTGATCGTGTCAGGACATAAAGGAAGGCTTGGACAAGTCTTGGCAAATCTGATCGAAAATGCCCGAAGCTTCGTACCAGAAATTGGAGGAGAAATTGATCTGGGTTTGAAGCGTGTTGGAAACACAGTTCAGATTTCTGTCAGCGACAATGGGCCAGGCATACCCCCCGAGAACACAACTCGGATATTTGAAAGATTTTACACCGATAGGCCGGGCACCGAGTCCTTCGGTCAAAACTCTGGCCTCGGCCTTTCAATCACGCAGCAAATCGTTGAAGCTCATGGTGGAACAATCACGGCTAGCAATGTAGATGCGAAAGATGGAACCGGAGCGATCTTTAAAGTCATATTGCCCGCAATGCCAGCATGAAGCCATCATCGCCACTTCATGGTTGCGCTATTGTCCTTAGTCACCACGGGTTATTGATACGAGGCGCTTCAGGAAGCGGCAAATCAACCTTATGCCAAAGATTGATCGATCGATGGAAAGACGCAGGTCAGTTTGCGGAGTGGGTGGGTGATGATCAGGTTTTTGTTGAGACATCAACCAGCAGACATATCGCGACCGCAGCATCGGAAATCGCAGGTTTCGCTGAGCGTCATTTTTCCGGCATTCAAAAGGTTGACCACCAAACCAGCGCCGTTCTTGATCTAGAAGTGTGTCTCATTTCAAACTCTCAATTGGAACGCATGCCAATAGTAGAGCAAAGCGATCAGTTTGAAGGTCTTGAAAGACTTAACGTACCTGAACGCGCTTCCGAATTAGCCATAGAATTAATCATTGATCGGCTCCAACGCATTTAGGGCTTGCAAGTCTTGGAAGTCGTGTAAATATGGCATTCTGATTGCTCAGAAATGGATTTGGTTCACGACTCAATGATTGGTCTTGTTCTTGTCACACATGGCTCTTTAGCCAAAGAATTTCATCTCGCGCTCGAACACGTTGTCGGGCCGCAAGAAAATGTTGAAACTGTATCAATCGGACCGGACGATGATATGGAGCAACGCCGTCAGGATATTTTGGATTCTGTTGGTAAAGTGAATTCCGGAACTGGCGCAATTATTTTGACTGACATGTTTGGTGGCACCCCCTCCAATCTCGCTATTTCAATCATGGAGCCTGGATTGATCGAAGTTGTTGCGGGTGTAAATTTACCTATGCTGATAAAGCTCGCTGGCGTGCGTTCTGAAGATGATATGGACGCTGCACTGGATAAAGCGACTGAAGCTGGAAAACGCTATATCAATATTGCAAGTCAGGTGCTTGCCGGTAAATGAGTTCTGACGACACCAAAGCCCCAAGAGTTCTTGAAATTGTGAACGAGCGTGGATTGCACGCGCGCGCATCAGCTAAATTCGTAAAGACTGCAGAGCAATTTGATGCTGACATTCAAGTGACCAAAGGTTGCTACACAGTGGGCGGAACATCGATTATGGGTTTGATGATGTTGGCTGCATCCAAAGGCTGCCACATAGATGTCACGGCAACAGGTGCGGAAGCTGAAAAAGCATTGGATGCGATTGCTGAACTGGTGGCCAACCGTTTCGATGAAGAAGTTTAGTTTAGAGCCTGCGCAGAGATACTAAATCCACCGCATGATTTTCGCCTTTGTGCAAAACAAGGTCAGCGCGTTTTCGTGTTGGCAGAATATTCTCGTGCAGGTTTGCCAGATTAATTCGCTCCCAAAGATCAAGTGCAATTGCTCTTGCAGCATCTTTCGACACTTGGCTGTAGCGATGGAAAAAGCTCTCCGGTTCGCGAAAGGCCGTTTCTCGCAAGCGCAAAAACCGGTCCACGTACCAGTTTTGAATGTCTTGTTCATCCGCATCGATATAGATCGAAAAATCAAAATAGTCGGATACAAACGGAACAGAGTTGCCATCGGCTGGCAGTTCGCTGACTTGCAGAACATTGATACCTTCAAATATGAGAATATCCGGTTGATCAACCGTTCTGAATTCATCAGGCACACGATCATAAACCATGTGGGAATAAACAGGCGCTTGAACATTGCGCTCACCCGCTTTGATGCGAGACAAAAAGTCGAGAACTTGGCGACGGTCGAAACTTTCTGGGAAACCCTTTCGATCCATAATGTCCAAGCGTCTGAGTTCTTCGTTTGGCAGGAGAAACCCGTCCGTCGTAATTAGATCAACCTTCGGACTTGCTGGCCAACGGGACAGCAGCTCTTGTAAAATACGCGCTGTTGTAGATTTTCCCACAGCAACTGAACCGGCTATGCCAATAATGAATGGCGTTTTTTGTCCGTGAAGGTTTAGGAACCGTGCCCGCTGTTTAAACAGGCCAATTGTTGACTCTACATGGGACGCAAGCAACCGAGACAAAGACAAGTAAATTCGCCCAACTTCATCCAGCGCAATGGGATCATTCAAAGAACGCAGCCGCACAACTTCTTCTTCAGTCAAGGTTAGAGGAGTATCGGCGCGAAATGCCGCCCACTCATCAATATCAAATTCCAAATATGGGGATGCTTCCGACTGTTCCATCTAGCTGGTCTTTGGTTCTGCTCGCGCAGCTTTCTCTTCCAAACCGCTTTGACCAGTGCGACGCTCAAGCTCGTTGATCACGCTAGAAAGCGAAACACTTTTCATGTGCAAAACAACGAGGAGGTGGAACAGAAGATCAGCGGCCTCGTCTCGCAGGCCGTCTTCATCTCGCGCCAATGCCGCAACAATGGTTTCAACAGCTTCTTCGCCCAGTTTTTCCGACGCTTTTTCAATGCCGGATCCAACAAGCTTAGCCGTCCACGAAGATGTATCTTCGCTTGATGCACGTTGTGCGATGATCTTTTCTAGGTCAAATAGGGAAAAGGGCATGTGGTTTTGTCTCGGACGTCTTAGTTAGATTTTTTCGCGAACAGGAATGCCAGCATCAGCCATATGCCGCTTCGCTTGTGCCACCGTATAGGTGCCGAAGTGAAAAATCGAGGCCGCTAAGACTGCACTTGCATGTCCTTCTTGAACAGCATCTACGAGGTGATCAAGACTTCCTGCACCGCCAGATGCAATCACGGGAACGGATACTGCATCTGCTACTGCACGGGTGAGCGGCAAATTGTAACCATCTTTGGTGCCATCGCGGTCCATGGATGTCAGCAAGATTTCGCCAGCACCCTTTGTCACCATGAGTTGCGCGAACTCGATTGCATCAATCCCAGTCGCATTGCGCCCACCATGGGTGAAAATTTCAAAACGATCTTCTTCGCCATCTTGGCTCACCCGTTTAGCGTCAAGTGAAGCCACAATGCACTGATTGCCAAACTTGTCTGCGGCACGTGCAATCACATCAGGATCATTCACGGCTGCGGTGTTAAAAGAAACTTTATCTGCGCCGGCCAACAGTAACTTGCGTACGTCGTCAGGTGTGCGAACACCACCACCCACTGTGACGGGCATGAAACACTGTTCAGCCGTTTGCGCCACCACATCATAGATCGTCTCTCGATTGTCCGATGAGGCCGTGATATCGAGAAAACACAGTTCGTCAGCGCCTGCTGCATCATAAGCTTTCGCAGCTTCTACTGGATCACCGGCGTCAATAAGATCTACAAAGTTCACGCCTTTCACGACGCGTCCGTCTTTCACATCGAGACAGGGAATGATGCGGGTCTTCAGCATGAATTAAACACCTTGAAGAAGCGACAAAGCTTCATTTGGATCGATACGACCATCATACAATGCCCGACCAGATATTGCGCCTTCTAGAATTTGCGCATCCACCTCCGTCATGCGTTTGATATCTTCCATTGACGCCAAGCCGCCTGATGCAATCACGGGAATGGATGTGCTTCGGGCCAGTTCCAATGTGCTGTCCCAATTAATGCCTGCAAGAACACCGTCTCGGTCAATATCTGTGTAGATGATGGCAGCGGCGCCTGCATCTTCAAATCGTGTTGCCAAATCGATGATTGTCAGTTCGGACGTTTCTGCCCAGCCCTCAACAGCAACTTTGCCTCCTTTGGCATCA
>CALHHQ010000223.1 GCA_938030645.1 uncultured Rhizobiaceae group bacterium | reverse complement strand
GTGGTTGATGAGGCAAACGTTGCTTTCATGACGGCATTCAACAGGCGGTTCGATCCCAACTTTGCCCATTTGGAAAAGCAGTTGCGCGATGGTGTTGTGGGCGATGTTGAACTGGTGACAATTTTGTCGCGTGATCCTTCACCGCCACCCGTCAGTTATATCAAATCTTCTGGTGGTATTTTTCGAGATATGATGATCCATGATTTTGACATGGCTCGTTTTCTGTTGGGTGAGGACCCTGTTGAATTGCACGCTACAGGTTCTTGTTTGGTCGATCCCGCAATTGGTGAGGCAGGAGACTTTGATACTGCAGCAGTAACACTAAAAACCGCGAGTGGGAAAATTTGCCAAATTACAAACTCACGTCGCGCGAGTTATGGGTATGATCAACGGATCGAGGTGCATGGTTCCAAAGGTCTCATTCGGGCAGATAATGTGCTTGAGAGCACTGTTGAAATTGCAAATGAAGGCGGATTTACGAAGTCTCCTACACAGGCATTTTTCTTGGAGCGTTATGCAGATGCCTATTTGGCTGAACTAAGACATTTCGTCGATTGTTTGGTGGAAGGCAAAGAACCGCAACCAAATGGTCTTGATGGATTAAAGGCTCAGAGGCTTGCGGATGCTGCAACACAATCAAGCCAAGATGGCACACTAAAATCCGTGTGATGGCTTGAGCCCTCTTGACGTTTGAGTTCAGTTTGAACCCAATGGTCGTTCTTGAACAAATGCGGACGAGCATTGGAAATGGCTGAAAAGAAAAACGTGTTGTGGATTATGGCTGACCAGCTACGCTGGGACTATTTAAGTTGCTATGGCCACCCGCACCTGCACACACCCAACATCGATAAGCTTGCTTCAATGGGTGTTCGCTTCAACCGTGCTTACGTGAATGCGCCTGTCTGTGGGGCATCTCGAATGTCTTATTACACGGGACGCTATTGCCGAAGCCATGGTGCAACATGGAATTTTTTCCCGTTGAAGATTGGCGAATATACGCTTGGTGACCATCTGCGCGAACTGGATGTGCGCAGTGTGTTGGTGGGCAAAACCCACATGATGGCAGACACCGAAGGCATGGAGTGGTTGGGCATCGACCCAAATTCTGACGTGGGCGTGAACCACGCACAATGTGGATTCGAAGCGTTCGAGCGTGATGATGGATTGCACGGCACGCGCCAAGTGCAGGATTCAGAATACGATGAGTATCTGCGCGAGCAAGGGTTCGAAGGCGACAATCCATGGCATGATTGGGCAAATTCAGCAGAAGGTGATGATGGTGAAGTTCTTTCGGGTTGGTTGATCAAGAACAACACCGCAGCGGCGCGCGTTCCTGAAGAGCATTCAGAAACGGCTTATATGACCAACCGTGCCATGGAGTTTATGAAAGGTGCTGGCGACAAACCTTGGATGTGTCATCTGTCCTACATCAAGCCTCATTGGCCCTATGTGGTTCCCGAACCTTACCATGACATGTATCCGCCTGAGACTTGGCTTCCGGTCAATCGTGATGCGGCTGAGAAAGAGGATCCGCAACCTGTTTTTGGCGCGTATATGGAATCACGAATTTGCAAAGCATTTGCGCAAGACAAAGTGCGCGACGCGATGCTGGGTTCCTATATGGGCTTGATCAAACAGATTGATGATCACCTTGGGCGCTTGTTTGATTTTATGGAAGCCGAAGGATTGATGGACAATACGATGATCATCATGTCGTCCGACCACGGCGATTATCTGGGCGACCATTGGATGGGCGAAAAGGATCTGTTCCACGACTGTTCGGTACGTGTGCCGCTGGTGATTTATGATCCTGACAAGTCTGCTGACGCCACGCGGGGTTCTGTTTCAGAAGCTCTGGTTGAGGGGATCGATCTTACACCCACCTTCCTTGACTATTTTGGCGGAAAGCAAAAACCGCACATTCTGGAAGGCCATAACCTCATGCCCATTTTGCGCGGTGAGTTAGAAACTGTTCGGGAGTATGCCATCTCTGAAATCGACTACGTGACGCGTGAATCTCGCCAAATGCTAAATGTGGCACCTGAAGATGCGCGACTGGTTATGTGTGTGGATGCGAATTGGAAATATGTTCACTCCCATGGATTTAGACCCATGTTATTTGATCTAAAAAAAGATCCCGATGAACTTCAGGATTTGGGCGCGAGTGAAGTTGAGGAACATGTGGCCGTTCGCAAACTCATGAAAGAACGAATTTTCGAGTGGGCTGGGCAACATCACAACCGCACAACTCGGACTTATGAAGAGCTGGAGGCTGTTACTGGTTTGGAGCCGCCCGGCATCATTATCGGAACGTGGGATGAAGATGACTATGAGAAAGGCTTTGGACATTCGTTTTCAGAGCGACCATGAGCTGCAACATCTCCTAAAGATAACATGTGAAGAAAAAATCGATTTTCTCGATTTCTAAATAGCATCAAAAATTTATCCGTGCTTACATTGATAATCGCAAGCTGGGAGGTTTGCTGTTTTTGCAAGTCTCATGGCTTGTTGTTTTGGGAGGAACTAAAATGAGAATATTCAAATCATTGGTCGCTGCAAGTGTTGCTGTGATGATGAGCACAACAGCGTTTTCTGCGGAAAACCTGACCGCTGAAACCGCGTCGCCCGGTGGTTCAATTCACCTTTCATTGGCGCACTTAACAGAGGTTGCCGCCCAAAAGGGCATTGCCAATATTCAGTTGGCAGACGGTCAAACACTGACCAACTCTGTTCAAAATGTTGCGGAAGGCAAAACAGATATTGCTGGCACGCCCTACATTTTGCCATTCCTTCTTGCCAAAGGCGTCGGCCCTTATGCCAAGCTTGGCAAGGAAAAAGGCGCTGAACTCGCATCCAACTTGCGCGCACTTTATCCCGTCACATTGGGTATCTTTGCGCTCTACGCATACGATTCCAAAGGTGTCAGTGGTTGGGACGGTCTTGAAGGTAAGACAATCTACAATGGACCACCACGTGGTGCGGCTGTGACCAATGCTCGAGCGATCATCCAACTTGCTGCTGGCCTTAAAGAAGGCGATGGCTACAAGGGCGTTCAAGTGAACTGGGGTCAAGCAACCAAAACGATCATGGACGGTTCTGCTGATGCAGTTGTTCTGCCTGTTCTGTTCCCAGACAGCCGTCTCACACAAGCTGTTTCTGCTGGCAACATCACGCTTTGGTCTGTGCCAAAAGCAAAGTGGGACAGCGAACCGTTTCAGAAATACCTGCGTGCGCCGGGTTCAGCTCCTTTCACAATTGATGTGAAAAACGCAACCATGCCTGCTGGGGTGACTGTAAAAAGTGAAGATGGAACATTCCGCGGCCTGGCGACAATTGGTGGTGACATCGTGAGCAAGAACATGTCGTTCGACCTCGCAAAAGCACTGACCAAAGCTCATATCGACACACTGGAACAGCTGAAGTCCAAAGCACCTTTCGCGGCGCAAGCGGGTTATGGAATTGTTGATTCCGTTAAGTCTGGCATGTGTGGTCCAAATCCTCTGAAATACCATGCTGGTGCAGTCGCTGCTTGGGAAGAAGCTGGATTCAAAATCGACGATTGCGCTAAGCCTAAGAGCTAGGTTGGAAAAGTCCGATTTGAACGAACTTGCGACCGGCCCAACAATTGGCCGGTCGTCCTATTTTGACTGCTAGGAAATTTCCGTGACCGCTGAACAAGAGCCTGCCGCACCAGTTGCGCCTATCGTTTCCCGTGATCGCGGAGAAACCATCGTCTATTGGCTTGCCTTGCTGCTGGTTATTGTTGGCATGTTCAATTCCATGCCCGGTATTCCGGGAATAGATCAGGCGATGCAATCGCTGACCGGTTCCAAAGACTTCGTCATTCGGGGTTATCCTTACGAATATTTCTATCCTCTGGTCTTCGCGACCATGATGTTCATCGTGGCTCTCAAACATTCCCAGTGGCGGAACGCCAAACAGAGTGGAGTTGGTCGACCCATATGGGGATTGTTTCTCGACATAGCGTTGATCGTTTCCGCATTGGCGATCTCATTGACATACGTTGTCGAAATTGAAGCGGTTTGTGCCATAGATCGCTTTACCGGCGAGCGCGCAGCACTGATTGCTGAGAGTTTGAAGTCTGAGAGAGAATTCGCGGAACTCTACGGATTGCCCGTTCCAGATTCTGTGGAAGATCCCCAGTGTATAAATACGACTGGAGGGTGGTTGGTTGCCATTATGGGCCTCTCGGTGATCGTGTTCCTAGCTTACAATGTGCGTGTTTGGGGTCTGCCATTGGTGCTGGTTGCCATCGCTGTTGCAGCCTACACAATCATTACAGTTCTGGTTTGGTACTTCCACGGACCTGACGACATCAACAAATATCTTATGACCAAACTTGGGGGTGAACCGCGATTGCTGACCGATGGTCGACCGCGTTTGCACGATGCGTTGACCAACAATTCATCTGGGCTGCTGGGTCGATTTATCGACATCATTCTCAACACCGTTTTCCCTTATATTGTTTTGGGTGGCCTGTTTGGCGCCAGTGCTGGTGGGCGCTCACTTATCAAGCTCGCATTTCTATGGACCCGCAAATTGCGCGGCGGTCCCGCCCATGCAGCGATTGTGTCGTCCGCCATGTTTGGCACAATTTCAGGTGGCCCAGTGGTTAATGTTTTGTCCACTGGCGTTCTGACCATTCCCATGATGATCAAGCGCGGATTTTCCAAAACCTTTGCTGGCGGAATGGAGGCTGCGGCTTCGTCAGGCGGGTCGATCATGCCTCCAGTTATGGGTGTTGCTGCCTTTATCTTAGCAGCTCTTACGGCGGTGCCTTATCGCGAAGTTATTATTGCCGCGGCTATTCCTGCTGTGGCTTACTTCTTTTGCTTGTTCCTGTCGGCTGTTTTCCAGTCTCGCAAGCAAGGCATTGAAGCGGTGGGTGAGAAGACGCCTGATATGGTTCTCGACCGCAAGGACCGTATCAACCTGATCATGATTTTTGCGCCCATTTTGTTGATCTTGTTTCTTTTGCTCAGCACCAAAGATGGCATTGGCTGTGGGTTTCTTGCCTCCATTCTTGGTGGCAACGGTGTTGTTACAAATGGCAATTGCACAGCTACCAATTTGCCTTGGTTTATTGAACTCTTGCAGAACTCTGCGGGTGATGCGGGCAGTGCAGGTTGGTGGGCCGTTCTTGCGTTGTTGGTTTTGCTTTTTCTCGATGAAGATGTGCGCAAACAACCGGGCAAGGTTCTTGATGCATTGTCGGATTCTGGCGTTTTGATATCGACGCTTTATCTCATGTTCCTTGCAGTCTCGATCATCGACTTTTGTCTCAACTTTACGGGTCTGTCAGACTTTATCGCACTGGATATTTTGGGTTGGCTACGCGCGCTTGATTTGGGTGGCGTTGGCAGTTCTGGGTTGTTTCAATTCATGGCCTTGTTCACAACCATGGCATTGGCTGTGCTGCTGGGAATGGGTATGCCTGCAGTACCCGCTTACATAAATGTTGCTTTATTGATGGGGCCCGTGTTGGCAGGTCTTGGTTTGTCTATCTTCACCGCTCATATGTTCATCTTCTATTTTGCAGTGGCATCCGCAATCACACCGCCAGTCGCGCTTGCAGCCTTCGCTGCCGCCACGATCACCAAGGCAGAACCTATGGCGACAGGATTTTCTGCGGTTCGGTCGGGCATTGTGATGTTCATCATCCCGTTTGTTTTCGCGATGTATCCTGAGATTTTGCTCATTGAATCCGCCGTTTTAAAACCCGGGTCGTTGCCTTCAGCAAAAGAATATTTGCCTGGCTATGACGGCGAACTCTATCTCGCGTCCTTGGCTTGGCTACTGTTCCGATTGGCCTTTGCGCTTTATCTGCTTGCCAGTGCACTGGCCCGTTTTGACCGCAAACAACTGGCCACATGGGAATGGATCGCTCGACTGGCGGTTGCTGCAGCTATCATGTTTGCCGACCCCGTCATTCACGGTATCGGTCTTGTTGCGGCCATTGTGTTGATCGCATTTCATTCGCTGCGGTCGCCCAATATGCCAAATACGCCAAGTAAAGAAGCACTGGCTGGCTGAGGAATTGCGATGACCGTTCATAGAGAGAACATGCATCAGGACATTCGCGATGAAGTTGCGAAATTGTGCCAGCAATTCCCCGGCTCTTACTGGCGCGAACTTGATCGAGATATGTCGTACCCTAAGGGCTTTGTCGATGCGTTGACGGAAGCGGGATATCTCTCCGCACTTATCCCCGAAGAATACGGTGGCTCCGGAATGTCGTTGAGTGGTGCTGCTGCCATATTGGAAGAAATTCAATTGCAGGGCTGCAATGGCGGGGCATGCCATGCGCAAATGTACATCATGGGTAGCTTGCTGCGTCACGGCAGCAAAAAGCAGAAAGATCAATTTCTCCCTGCGATTGCATCCGGCGAACTGCGCCTCCAAGCATTTGGCGTGA
>CALHHQ010000222.1 GCA_938030645.1 uncultured Rhizobiaceae group bacterium | reverse complement strand
GAACGTTGATACAATTGGCATGACAGTTTTCCATCCGACACATAAAACTGAAACATCGTATGGCATGGTGGCAAAGCCATTTCATCCACCAATGCAGGGTTCCAAGCCGACACAATCAAACGTCGTGAGTTGGGGTTGGTTTTGATCTGGTCAATCACATTTGCGATCTGATCAATCGTTCCACCATCGGGTTTCGGCCAAGAACGCCATTGAACCCCATAAACGGGCCCCAATTCTCCGTTTTCATCGGCCCATTCATCCCAGATTGAGACGCCATTCTCTTTCAAATAGGCAATGTTTGAACTGCCTTTCAGAAACCAAAGCAATTCGTGAATGATAGATTTTAGATGCAGCTTCTTTGTGGTCAGAACCGGAAACCCGTCGGCTAAATCAAACCGCATTTGATGCCCAAACACCGAACGCGTGCCTGTTCCCGTTCTGTCGCCACGGTCAGAACCATTCTCAAGAACGTGAGAGAGGAGATCGAGATATTGTTTCATGAAAGGCCCAAACCACATCAAAGCGACAATGAATCAGATTGTCTGTCCTTCCTTTGATAAAGCACCCTGACGAAAGTCGCGCAAGAATGGCTATTTCTTCCACAGGACACGATGGACGCAGGGCAAAGAAAGTCGTAAGAATCAAACGCAATCTTCCGTTAGGTAAATTGCGCCTGCGGAATCCCACACAAGCGCCAAGCATAATGCCAAGAGCGCGAAGACGAAAGAAAGAAGCCCCATGAGTAAACGTGATGATCTTATCGCTAAATATGCAGATGATTTGAAAAACAAATGCGGCATGTCACCTGACATGGATTTGTTGACAAAAGTGACCATTGGTTGCGGCCCATCTATCTACAATGCAGATGCATCAACAGTATCAGGTTCTGACCAATCAGAACTCGACACAGTGAAAAACAACTTCCTGATCAAGAAACTCGGTTTGGGTGACGGACCAAAGCTTGATGAAGCGATTGATGCTGTGATCACAACTTATGGCAAGTCTGAGCGCAGCAAATACCGCGCAGTTGTCTATTACATGCTGACCAAACACTTCGGCAAAGAAAGCGTTTACGGCTAAGCGCTTTAGCGCTGCAATAAAGTAGACCAAATTTTACGCCATGCTGAAATGATCTTCGGCATGGCGTTTTTTATTTCGTAAAGACTATTCGCTTTTGCTCAGTGTGACCCAGTTTTTGTCAGCGTCTTTGATATATTGAACTTTGTCGCGTTCCCAGCGACTTTGAATGTTCTTGTCGTAGTTCAAATAGAGCTTGTTATCGACGACGGTGAATGCATCAGGCTCTGTTTTGGCTGTTGAGCCATTGGCGACAGCATAAGCACAAAAACCACCATACTGTGGGGCATATTGATCAGGGTTAGCCACAAACAAAGCTTGATTTTCGGCGGAAACAAAACGCCATTCAACGCCTTTCCATGAGTGTTTGAAGTTCTCGCTACCTTCAACTGGCTTGCCTTCCGTGATGTAGGCCACGGTGTCGTATCCATTGATCGCGATGCCAGGTGTGTTGCCTGTGAACACTGGACCAGCGGCCAAAGTCTCGCGCGTTTGCCAGAAATAGAGACCCGCAGCGCCGGCAACAACTGCTGTGGCAGCGCCTGAAAGAAATATGCGTCTGTTCATCGTCTTGTCCTCGAACTTCTATGGAACTGCTCAAACTTCAATACTAATGGAGCATTTGGGCAAATCCACTCAACCAAATTCACATTCTTGTGCAGTCAAATGCCATCTGCACATAGATGATGTGCAAACAAAAAAAGGCGGCACAACGTACCGCCTTTCGGAAAATTCGATTGGCAGACTTACAGGTCGCCAAGTTTTCCGTGGTGTTTGGCCACGAGATAATAGAACGTCACGCGGCTTTTGTTGCGATCACCTTTCATGGCTTCACAAACTTTTCCGATGACATCATCGCAGGTTGATGCATCAGATTCGCCAAGCTTTTTCATGCTCCACTTTTCGCGAACACGGTCCAATTCTGAAGTATCTGAACATGAAACAAGTGATGAATCTTTGCCCCGCAGAGCAATGCCCAAATGCTTTACGATTTTCTCCACAACACCTGCATCAGCGCCAGAATCATAACGTTTTACGTCATCAAGATATTCACTCATTGAATAAGTCTCCCAATTTTTTAGCTCGATCTGTTGAGCCATTTTCAGTTTGCCAAACGTACAAATCCCCACGTTTGAGCGTTTACGGGCACAATTTGGCAAACGCCTCATTTTTCCCCGCGGTCAGTCTGGCCTTTTCATTGTCGATTGCCAACCCTATATAGGGAGTGCCGGAGCAATCCGGATATGGTGATAAATGACCTTTGTAATAAGCCATTCGGACCCGGGGGCGGTACCCGGCGCCTCCACCAAGCTGCTTGATACGCTATTTTGAAGCGTCTTGGCGGGGGCGAAATAGGATCGACGAGGGTGTAAAGACTGCGTTTTCACTCGGCATGGTACCCACCGATATCGGGCCATTATAGTAGTTGCAAATGATAACAACTATGTGGAAGCACGCGTCGCTGCGTAAGCAGTGCCAAGTACTTCAATTTAACTCCTAGAGGTTCACACTTCTAGGCGGGGTCCGAAGGCACCTGGCAACAGAAGCCTTCACTTTTCTTATTTTTGCATTTTCTTGGGTTATTTTTGGCGCGGTGGTGCACACCACCCAGTTCATGCTTATAGTAAAGAAACAAATCACCTGATCATCCGAGCATTATGTCAGACAAAACAGACGCCCCAGAACCAGAAGATCTGATCCGCTACGATATTTTAGCGCAAGAGGCGCTGCGGGGTGTGGTCAAAAAAGTGCTTCAAGAAGTAGCGCGCACTGGCCTACCGGGTGAGCACCATTTCTACGTCACATTCGACACCAACTGGAACGGCGTTCGCATGTCGAGCCGGATGAAAGAAAAATACCCTGAAGAAATGACAATTGTCGTCCAGCACCAATTCTGGGATTTGGAAACAACTGACCACGGTTTTTCAATTGGTCTCTCCTTCGACAACATTCCCGAAACTATGTTAGTTCCCTATTCAGCCATTCGCGGGTTCTTTGACCCATCCGTTCAATTCGGTTTGCAGTTTGAAGCCGTTGACGAAGATGGCGAAGCAGCATCTGAAGCTCCAGAAATGCTGGAAACTGATGCTGGCGAAAACGTGAGTGCCCTTCCAGCGCCTGCAAAGAAGAAAGCAGCTAAGAAGCCTGAAGCTAAGGCGAAGAAGAAAGACGCTGAAGCGGATGCTGACGTCGCCGAAGAAAAACCAGATGCGCCAGAACTTGAAACCGAAGAAAACAATGGTTCCGCTGATGTTGTTTCTCTCGACGCATTCCGCAAAAAATAGACTTGGCATCCGAGATGCGAAAACACTCCATCTCAATCAATGGCCATTCCACATCGTTTTCCCTTGAAGACCCATTTTGGAATTTGCTCAAAGGTTTTGCTGAGAAAGACCAGCATTCCGTCGCTCGTATCGTAACGCGGATTGATCGCGAGCGCTCAGAAGGCACGAATCTTTCATCTGCTTTAAGGCTTTATGTTTTGGATCGCGTGTTGAAGGAAGGCGCTGCGTTGGAGAAATAATGCACCTCTAATTGTCAGCCGGAACTTCATCCAATTCCTGAGGATCGTCTTCAAAATTCAACTGCAACCGTTGCGAGGCTCGATTGGCCCGCTCGCGCAAAGCATCAATTTGCTCTTTTTGAGCAGCCAAACGCCTAGCCTCCGCGAGTGCTTTTTTCGCTTTTTCTTCGGCTTCAAGTCGAGCGCGTTCCTCTTTTTCAAGCAGCCGTTTGATCTCATCGTCTTTACGCCGTTTTTCTTCTTCCTGTTTCAATTTTTCAAGACGCGCTTCTTCGGCCTCGGCCGCGCGTTGTGCTTCTGCGCGCAAAACATAGATACGGGCTGTTCTGGTCAGGCGTTGACGCTCTAATATCTCAGCACGTTGCGCCAGAAATTCACGCTCACGGCGTTCGCTCAAACGCAAGCCAAGATACGTTTCAAAAAACGTCGAATCGATAGACACATCAAGCTTGTCCGCTGGGCCTTTGGCCGTGATGTAAATGTCCGGTTCTGCACCAGCCAATGTGTCGAGCCCGGTTGCATAACTCAACCGGCTTTCAAATTCTGTCAATTGATTGGAAAAGGCATAGTTGGCTTTGCCCGTCACTTTCAAATTTGGGTCAGCGATTTGAATTGAATTGATGCGCAATTTTCCATCCGCAACCGTGTATGCAAATTCGCCTTGTCCGAAATCGAGTGACTTTCGAAAAACACCATCAGAAATGATCTTGCTCGCCGCAGCGGGAAGCGACTTATCTTCAATTCCATCGCTGGACACCAATATCGGTTGGAAAGCCTTGGGGTTCACCCCTTCGATAGACCCTTGTTCGATGCGAATTTCACCACCACCAGAAAGCGCGTCCCACAACCCGTCCCGTTTGGGCGACGATCCATCGAAATTGAAAGAAACATCCACCATTCCGGATAGTTTTTGAGGAAGTCCAGCCAGTTTGAATATCTCTTCAACATCGACAGCGTTTAACTTGAGAGTGCCACTCATAGAAGCGGCGCGTGCGCTTTGCGCAATACCCAAATTGCCCGTCAATTGGCCACCAAGCCAAGCGGCAGACGCATCGTCAAAGCGAAGATCTCCATCACGCAGATTGACGGTCGTGCTTGCATTTTTCAGTTCAGGTTGATTTGCAACAATAAGTCTTTCGGCTTTCAACGCGATCTTACCATCAAGCCCTGCCAAAAGTGATTTTGGCTTCACGTTTTCATCAACATCGCCGGTATGCGCCAGCAGTCTGATAGTTTCGGCATTCAAACTATCTGCAAACAGTTCACCGGTAACAACGGGACGTGGCAGTTGGTCCATTTGCAAAACCAATCGTCCTTTGACGGCACCGTCAGAAACTTGAGTATTCAGATCGTTGAACTCATATGTGTCACCAGAAACCTTCAGGTTTGTTTCAAATTTGACGGAAGCACCTTCTCCATATCCAGGCACAGGAAGCCCGGACATCAATATCACGCTGTCAAGATCCGACACCTCTGCTGTAACTGACAATTCTCCATTCAGAGCGAAGCCATTTTGACCAGTTTGCGGTTTCAATAGTCCTGCCGCGCTGATGTATCCAGACTTTAGAGTGAGTGCAGATTCTGTCTTGAACCCATCCGTTTGATTGCCAACACCAGAAATTCGAAAAGCCCCTCTTCCAGTGTCTTTCAAC
>CALHHQ010000221.1 GCA_938030645.1 uncultured Rhizobiaceae group bacterium | reverse complement strand
GTTCTGCGCGGCGATGTCTGGAAGCCGGAAGATGTGGAACTTGCCACTGAGTCGGATCCTGAGATCGCAGATTTGATTGCGCGTTTGGCGACACTCACCCCACAGCAGACTCGCGTTTTGTCCATGATTACGCAGGGGTTGCTGAACAAACAAATCGCGTATGAACTCACAGTTTCTGAGGCAACGGTAAAAGCGCATGTGTCTGCGGTATTGCAGAAATTGGGCGTAGACAGTCGCACTCAGGCAGTTATTGCTGTCAATAAACTTGGATCAGACGCCGTTAGTCCTCACAACTCGCTTTGAACTCCAAGACGCTTATTCTGCGGCGACGGGGTTTGACCCAACTGTTTTTGTAAGATCAACTTTAGACAGTCGTGTCAGCAGCGCGCGTAATGCGGCTGGTTTTAAAGGCTTGTTCATCAACGTGACATCAACGGCTTTTGCGGCGGTACGCACCGCAGCACTTCTGTCTGCTGTCACAAGTACGGCCAAAAATTCCTGCTCGGATTTTAAACGCGCTTTGGAGATGGCATCTAAACCGTCTTCATTATCCAGGTGGTAATCTGCGATCAGGACAGCTGGTATTTTGCTGTCAAAAGCCTTTAGCAATTCAGTTGAATTCGCAAAACATTCAACATTGCATCCCCAACCCGTAAGCAGTGTTTTCATTCCATCCAGAATGATTTCTTCATTGTCGATACAATACACCAATTGACCATCAAGATTATCATTTGTTCGTTTGGGGCGTTCCACCTTTTCAGCGGACTGAGCTCCCTGGATCACTAAGGGGACAGATACAAAGAATGTGGAGCCTTTGTTGACCTCGGATTCAAACCGAACTTGATGTTGCAACGTTTCAGCCAATCTCTGCACGATAGACAGTCCTAGGCCTAAACCCGGCGCTGCACGTTTGCCTTCTTCCAACCGTTTGAACTCTTCAAATATAACTGTGCGATCTTTTGAAGATATCCCGGAACCCGTGTCGCTCACTTCAAACACAAGTTGATTTTTCACAACTCTCGCGTCCAAAACCACAGTCCCATTTTCAGTATATTTGATTGCATTTGACACGAGGTTTTGCAGCAGCCTGCGCAAAAGACTGTAGTCAGAACGTATCTGGAATTGATTGCTCACCACTCGAAGCTGCAAGCCTTTGTTCTCGGCAATGGGTTCAAACTCGACCTTCAGTTTTTGCAATAATCTAGCGACTTCAAACACCGTGATGTTTGGGTTGAGCGCGCCAGAATCCAACCGTGAAATTGCCAACACTGACCCCAAAATATCTTCCACACTTTCCAAGGCGTCATCGACATTATTTGCCAATTTGCTTTTGGGACTGTCGTCCAACTGTTCTGCAAGACTGGACGCATAAAGCCTTGCCGCGTTGAGGGGCTGCAAAATGTCGTGACCCACAGCGGCCAAAAACTTTGTCTTACCGATATTGGCAGCTTCGGCCGCCTCGCGGGCACGTGCCAAATCTTCGTTAAGTTGCGTCAATTCCTCCGTGCGTTCGCGCACTCGGCGTTCAAGAGTTTCATTGGCCTCCTTCAAAGCTTCCGCTGCAGTTGTGCGTTCTGTCATATCATTCCAGGAAATCACCAAACCACCATCGGGAACCGAGTTTGTTTGCACTTCTAGAATGCGATTTGAGCCAGCCACATGAAGTAAGAACGGCGCTTGGCTCGTAAGCATTTGTTTGCTCAAATCCATCGTTGAATTTTGTGCGTGGTCCAATCGATCCCAAATAGCATCAGACAACTGGTTTAAGGGAATTCCGACCCGACCCATTTCGGGCGGCAAATTGAGGAGAACACGAAACTGTCGGTTCCAACTCGAAAGTCTGAACTCCTGATCAAACACGCAAATGCCTTGTTCCACCTGATCCAAAGCAGTCTGCAGCAGGTCTCGATTATATTGCAGTGCTTCGGAGGCGTCATCCAACAGTTGGATGGTGGTCTCACCTGCTGGTTCATGCTTTTGCAAGAGAAGCGAAAGCACGAGGCGAGACGAAGCGGCACCAATGGCACTCGCCAAGAGCTGTTCTGAGAAAGTTATGACTTCGTCATCAGCAAGTTCACGCGCGTCATAGGTGAAACCTTTGCTTTTGTAGAATTGCTTAAAAGAGCGGTCGCTGCGTTCATGCCCTAAATAGTTCGCTATTGTGGCTCGCAATTCGGCAACAGTGATCGCCCGGCCATCACGCTCCAGATCATTTCCATCACGTTGGCCCCAATACCAAAATGTATTAGCTTGCATACGTTCTATGGCAATTGGGCGTCTGCTCAACGACGCAATCACAAAGACAACTGCATTAATGAGCAGGCTGAAAAACACCCCATGGTGAAGAGGTGCGGCCTCGACCCCAAACAAGGCTTGAGGGCGCAGGGCGAAAATTGACCATGGTCCATCCATTAAGAGTGGAGAGGTTGGGTCCAGTATTGTGGGTAGAAAAAGCGTATATAGCCAAACGCAAAATCCAGCAGTCATGCCCCACAAAGCACCACGTGAAGTGGCTTTGCGCCAAAACAACCCGCCCACAAATGCGGGAGCAAATTGCGCAACCGCTGCGAAAGACAACAGGCCAAAAGAAGCAAGGGCGGCAGAGTTTCCAGAGACCAATAAATAGGCATAGGCCATAGCCAGAATAATGAAGATCGAAGTGCGACGGATGTTCAGTAAGATTGGCGCCATATCGCGAATGCGGCGAGAGCTTTGTTGGTGCAAAACCAAGGGCAGAACAATGTTGTTCGAAATCATGATGGCCAGTGCCACACAGGCCACGATAACCATGGCCGTCGCGGCGGACAGCCCGCCCACAAAAACCAAAAGAGACATCGCCATAGCGTCGTTTTGCAACGGAAGCGCAAGAACATAGTTGTCTGCGTCGACACTCGAACCAAATGTCAACATTCCGCCTACAGCCACGGGCATAACGAACAGATTGATTAGAACGAGATAGAGAGGAAACATCCATCGCGCTGTGCGCAAGTCTGCTTGTGAATGGTTTTCTACCACACCCACGTGAAACTGGCGTGGCAGCAGCAAAAAAGCGCAGGTGCTTAGCAGAGTATAGACGGCGAACTTGGTTGGATTGATTCCGGCATAGAATGATTCTTGAACGAAACGAGATCCATTGGATTGAGCGATCATGTCGCCAACACCATCGAAAAGATAAAACGTGACAAACACGCCCGCGGCCAAAAACGCGACCAATTTCACGATGGATTCTGTGGCAACGGCCAGCATCAACCCATCTTGGTGCTCTGTTGCATCGGCGTGTCGTGTGCCGAACAAAATAGTGAACAAAGCCAAAGCGACAGAAACATACAATGAAGTATCGACCGATGGTGCCTG
>CALHHQ010000220.1 GCA_938030645.1 uncultured Rhizobiaceae group bacterium | reverse complement strand
TCCAGTTTTGCGCTCACCACGACCGAGCCGCGGGTTGCGCCATTGTCGTTTGATTCCACATAAGACAGGTAAACGGTTTGATTTATCGCGAAATCTGGATGGGTAACAATGTCGCCCAAACCACCTTGTCCGCCCACCGCAGCTTTTGGAACATTCCTGACCTCCGTTTTTGTGCCATTTGCTTCCACCAGCCATACCTTGCCGAGTTTGGTTGTGACCAGCATTTGATCAGCACCGATAAAAGTCATGGCCCAAGGTGAATTGAAACTAGCGATTTTCGAAGCTTGGATATCCGATCCTTCGGTTCCTTTGATTTTAAACGTTTCTGCGGATGCAGCACTGTGGGGTAATGTAAGGATCGAGAGTGCTGTTGCTGTGAATGTGAAAAACTTCATTCAAAAACTCCGCTGGTGTTGGTGTACGATATGTAAGCTAAACGTTTTCACGGCCATTGAGTTTCAAAAGATTGTCAATTTGATGAAGTGGCCGTAATTGATAGCTGGTAAAACATGCCGTAAAATTCAACTGAAAGTAGATTTAAGAATGTCTGTTGATCCGTTTGCCAGTCATCGTGAAGAGATAGAAATCATTCCGGCACAAAAGATACGCGGTCGCATAGCTGGTTTGTATAAGGCGGAAGGCAGTAATTTCCAGACAACCGCCGTAGAAGAATTGCCTTTGACATTTGATGGAATCCCCGGTGATTTTCATGCTGGCCCAACCCGCAAGTCTGGTGGTCGCGAACCTTGGTACAAACGTGGCACGGAAATGCGCAATGAGCGCCAAGTGTCGATTCTCGCACCTGATGAATTGCGCACCGTTGCCGGACGTCTGGATATTCCAGAATTGAAGCCTGAATGGATTGGTGGGAATTTGTTGCTGGAAGGTATTGATAGTCTGACAATGTTGCCACCACGCACTCTGCTGTTCTTTGACAATGGCGTGACGATCAAAATTGATGGTGACAACGGACCATGCCGTCTTTCCGGACGCGCAATTGCTTCGCAATTTGAGGGGCGTCAGGACATCGAAACGATGTTTTCAAGACAGGCGCAACATCTTCGTGGACTGGTTGGTTGGGTGGAAAAACCTGGCTCGATCTCAGTTGGCGAAGAATTTGAAGCGCGCATTATGCCCCAGTGGATTTATCGAGCAACTTAACACAAGCGCAACGCAGCAGACATTTCCCCGCAAACAAGTTTCGCTAGTTTCTGTGCATTCATAGAAGGGGAAATTGTTATGAAATTTTTGAAGTTGTTTGCATTGTTATCATTGCTGTTCAGTGGGCTTATTGCTGGTTTCTTTTATGCATGGGTTTGCAGCACAATGTGGGGGCTCGATACATTGCCACCTGACATCGCTATTCAAGCGATGAATGCGATGAACATCTCCGTTCGAAATGCGGTCTTCTTCCCGACGTTCTTCCTGACACCTGTTGTGCTGGCAGCAACTGGTATCATCGCAATATTGCTCCACGCTCGTATTGCAGGGATCGCGTTCTTGACGGCTGCGACCATCTACTTTGCAGGAGCTTTTGTACCCACGGTGTTGGTTAATGTGCCCATGAACACAGCGTTGGAAATTATCGATATTCCAGAAAACATCGACGCTGCACGAGAGATATGGACTAGCTATTCCGACCGCTGGCAGTTCTGGAACCAGTTCCGCACTGTTGCGAGCGCATGTGCTTTGTTGTTAGCGGGTTGGGGTTTGATGAAACTGCCAGCTGCCGCCAACTAAATTTTCTCAGGAGTGGTGGTGCCATCATCGAGACCGCGCGGTGCGCCCCATTCCTCCAGCACTTCATCAATCCGATCCGCCACAAAAAAACGTGCTGAATCGTGGTCATATCCATCATCACGCAAGGCATCATAATCTGTGTGCTGGTGACGAATGTGGGCAACCGTTGCCAGAAATGCGGCATTCACTGCTGTGAGTTCTTTCATGTGTTTTGCACGCATGGCCAAAGCAATTTCAGAGAAGTCAGCGTAGCTGGCTTTGGGTATGAATGCGCGAAGAGCCTTTAATTGAGCTTGCTGGCGTTTTGTATTGGCCTTCACCATCTGGTTTCCGAATCCCGAACCTGTTTTGCCAATTGCACTGGGCGTTGTGTCATGTAACACAGTCATGTCCGTTGTTTAAATGCTCAAGGCACCATCCAGTTTGACCGAAAATTCTGCAAACAAGTTGGATGATTCCGTTCTGTGGCTTCGTGCTGCAGGCGAGCAAACTCGTTTGCGATTGCTGGCATTGATGGATCGTGTTGATCTGACAGTTAGCGAGTTGATGGGTATTCTGGACCAAAGCCAACCGAGAATTTCACGGCACTTGAAGTTGCTTGTGGAGGCGGGGCTCACCGAACGTTTTCAAGAAGGAGCGTGGGCGTATTTCCGCAATGTGGATAGTGGTCCAGAACGTAAATTTCTCAACGTCATTTTGAAAGAACTGGATTTTGAAGATCCTGTGTTGGCAGTTGATCGCGAAAAACTGGACGCTGTGCGCGAACAGCGTGGGCGTCGTGCTGCGGACTATTTCGCCGCCAATGCTGACCAGTGGGACAAAATTCGTTCACTGCATGTGGCGGAAGTTGATGTGGAAGCGGAAATGCTTTCGCTTGGCTTGCGTTCTAACCCAAAGACCATTTTGGACTTAGGAACAGGGACGGGCCGAATTCTTGAACTGTTTGCTGGGCACATGGAACGGGGTTTGGGCATTGATACAAGCCACGATATGTTGGCCGTTGCCCGGGCTGCATTGGCGCGGGGGCAACATGATCATATGCAAGTTCGGTTTGGGGATGTTTATAAATTAGACCCATCGGTCCGTTACGATCTGATTGTGCTGCATCAGGTGGTTCACTTTTTGGAAGATCCTGCCCTGGCACTTCGTCAAGCAAAGCGTGCGCTCTCTCAAAATGGGAAAATTCTGATTGTTGATTTTGCGCCCCATGAGTTTGAGTTCTTACGAGAAGAGCACACGCACCGGCGGTTGGGTATTGCAACAGAGCAAATTGAACGCTGGTTCTCGCTTGCTGGTTTTGAGCTTGAACAGCAAAAAATGCTGGCGCCCGATGCAAGCTTAGATGGAGCTTTAACTGTTGCACTTTGGCTTGGCTCCCATGCCGATGACGAAGGTTTCAATCCGATAGACTGACCTTATCGATGGGATATGTTTTCCAACCAATGGGCTGCTTGGAGCGCCTTCTTATCCTTTCCGAATGGGGCAATCACTTGAATACCTAGTGGCATGTTTTTGTGGTTAAATCCTGATACGACATTCACGCAGGGCATACCGAGCAGTGTCCACATTCGGTTAAATACCGAATCCCCTGTTGATGCGAGTGTTTCTGGCGCGCTTCCAGGTGCAGAAGGCAAAAGCAATATGTCACATTCCTCAAACAATTGCCGACTGGCTTTGCGCGCATGATTGGCGGTGCGTCTGGCATCATCATATTGATCGGGAGTGATCTGACTGCATTCGTCTAGATACTCAGTCAATTTTTCAGACAGTTTTTGTGCTGATCGACGGCGTTCATCCGCCAAAGCTAGAACAGCTTCAAAACCTTGAATGATGGCGTGTGCAGCACGTGCGGCTTCAACGATGTCATTGCCAATTACCTCAACAACGGTTGCCCCATTTTGCTCTGCGCGTTTGACAGTATGATCTACCGCCTCAGCCATATCACCGGACATGAGATCGTCTATTTGGCTTCTGTAAACTCCAATTCTTGGTGCTGAATTATCCGCTTCGTTGATCATAAGATCTCGATTTGAGCATGTTGCAGCTATGAACGCATTGTCCTCGGCTCGGGCAGCGAAAAACCCAATCGTGTCGAGTGACCAAGAAAAGTGTTTTAACCCAAGTGTCGGGAACAATCGAAAACTGGGCTTGTAGCCGGAAACTCCGCAAAACGCTGCGGGTCGAATGATAGAGCCGCCCGTTTGTGTTCCGATTGCAGCTGGAAAAAAACCAGCCGCAACGCCAGCTGCAGAGCCTGATGATGAGCCACCCGGTGTGTGTTGAAGATTATGCGGGTTGCAAGTTTTACCCGGTGAGAACCAAGCAAACTCGGTTGTGACCGTTTTGCCTGCAATAGTTGCTCCACAATTTCGGAGCATGGTCACTAAGGTGGAATCTATGGACGGTTGGTGGTCTGCATACAGAGACGAACCATAAGTGGTCGCAATGTCAAAGGTGTCAAATATGTCTTTTACGCCGATTGCAATTCCTGCGAGGGGGCCTGAATTTGCCACCCATTTTTCGGCGAGCTCTTCAAATGCCTTGACGCTGCCTTCATGTTTCAGAACTCGTTTTCGGCAATGATCTAAAGCTGCTTGCGGTGTCAAACGTTTTGATGAAATCTCCCGCGCGGTCGAGAGAGCCGAAACCGGAGCGTAAGTATTCATTGGATATCAGTTTCATCAATTTTCTGGAGGCGCCACAAAAGGCTGCAAGCATAAAAAATCAAACACCAAGAGATAAACGTCTCTTGGAACTCGCCGCCACGCACCAGTTTGATGATGCCCCAAGAGACTTCACCCTGCAGTTTGTTATAAACTTCAGTGATCAGCACCATCACAGCTAACGGTGCCATCGCCAGTGGGGGGTAAATGAAGTCAAATTGGCGCGGTACTTTGTCATGACGATTTAACAACATCCAAGGTATTATCAAAGCTCCAATCACTATTCCGACTTTCAAGAGCGCGCGCGGATACTGATCGAGCAAGAATGTGGTGTTGTGCAAGTTGGTTTCTTGTTGGTCGTTCACGCCCACCCAAAAATCAGGAGTGGTCCACCCAGCATAGTGTTGTCCCCAGCTGGCCTCCTCGCCACCGAGATAAACCCCGCCAATGGCCATGATTGCAAACCAAAAAGTCAAAAATTTGTGTTTGCGAACGTAGGGATGGAAGAGGCATCTGATTGCAATAATGGCAGTGAGTATGGGGAGTAAGAAATGCAGAAATTCAAATAATCCTGTTTGTTCAGATTCGAACCATTTTTTGAAGAACGGTCGATCCAGCCACGCGATGAGGAGCGTTCCGATGGCAGTCAATACTGGCATCCAGAGAAACCAGAACTGAGACATGTCTGCCGTCTCTTTGCGGTAGACTTCCGGCGGTGTTGTGAACTGAATTGGCAACGTTGTCTTTCTGCGCAGTGCGGGTTGTCTAGAACCTTTTCAATAAACGACCGTCGATAATAATCAATCCAGTCATGATCAAGGCAATTCCAGCGACTTCGCGCATAGCCAGAGTTTCTCCCAGAAATACAATTCCCAGCACAATTGCTGATGGGGGAATCAAGAAAGTGACCAGTGCAGCGTTTACAGCACCTGCGCTTTGCAAAATTCTAAAGTAGAGGATGTATGCGAAAGCTGTGCAGACTATGGCTAAAGTTATAACAGAAAGAATGATTGGCATTGATGGAATTGGTAACGTCCAAGGTTGGTCGATGATTAATGCCAAAGGCAATAAAATGACCGACGACATCGTCAATTGACCACGCGCGGTTTGAACAGGTGGTACGCCTGCAAAACGTCTGCCAAAAACGGCGGCGAAACCATATGAGATGGTTGCGCCTAGAACTGCGATCTGAGCAATTACGGTTCCGCTCATCCCGTTGAATGCGTCCAGACCGATCAGCACGCCAACACCGATGAACCCAAAGACAATGCCAAGTGTTTTTTGACCTGACATTTTCTCATCACTGGTGCTTTGATGCGCAATGATCAATGTCCAGATTGGTGTCATGGCGTTGATAATGGATGCCAGGCCTGCACCAATTTCTTGTTGGCCGTAGAATATCAAACCAAACGGAATGATGTTGTTCAACATGCCCATAGTGGCGAAATTGCCCCACATGGATTTGGAGTGTTGAAAAGTATTGGCGACGAAAAAGAGGCCGATGTTCAAAACCAGAGCTGCCAACAGCACGCGCGCCAAAGTTAAAGTAAGTGGTGGGATTTCAACAATTGCAATTCGGCCAAATAGAAATGTTGCCCCCCAAATCAAGGACAACAATATAAGCGCAGCCCAGTCTTTTGTTTGCATAGTCATGAGATGGTCAAAGGGTTGGCTTTATGGAGGTGCCGAACACTGCAGCGAAAGTTAGAGTGTGACCACCCGATACCTGAGACAATTTGACTTTGTCCCATGGCTAAAATCGCTTTGTTCATTCTACATTCGGTTTCAGGATATGCTATCGATTGGAACCGCAGCCAGATCACGCATCCTGTAAATGACATCATATCAGAAAATTGCAATTCTTGGTGCCGGCATGGCGGGGCTGTCGTGCGCACATCACTTGCGA
>CALHHQ010000219.1 GCA_938030645.1 uncultured Rhizobiaceae group bacterium | reverse complement strand
CTGAATATATATGGGGTATTGCCCGAAGCCTGCCGCGCCGCATTCAAACCAGCCACCAAACCCTGGGCTCCTGCCTCTTCATATCCGGTCGTGCCGTTAATTTGCCCAGCCAAATAGAAACCCTTAACGGCCAGTGTTTCTAATGAAGGTTTCAAAGCACGAGGGTCAACATAGTCATATTCAATGGCATAGCCAGGTTGGAGTATCGTGGCGTTCTCCAGACCTTCAATAGTCGCGATGAATTCGTGTTGAACTGATTCCGGCAGGGAAGTCGAAATTCCGTTTGGATAAACAGTTGGATCATTTAAACCCTCGGGTTCCAAAAAGATCTGGTGCCCATCACGTTCACCAAACTTAACAATCTTATCTTCTACGGATGGGCAATACCGTGGACCAACACCGTCAATCTGACCTGAATACATAGCGGAGCGATGCACGTTTTCTCGAATAATTGCATGGGTTCTAGGATTTGTGCGTGTAATCCCACATTCAATCTGCGGAACCATGATTGAATCCGTCATGGTTGAAAAAGGCACCGGCGTTTCATCAGCAGCCTGCATTTCCAACCGCGCCCAATCGATTGTACGTCCATCCAAACGGGCAGGGGTTCCAGTTTTCAATCGCCCTAGCGGAATGTTCAATCGATCAAGTGTCTCAGCCATTTTCTTCGCCGGATTTTCACCCATTCTGCCCGCTGGCAGCTTTTTTTCCCCAATATGAATAAGTCCACGAAGGAAGGTACCTGTCGTCAAGACAACAGTAGGAGAATGATAAACCGTTCCATCTGACATCGTCAGACCAGTTATGTGCCCACTATCAATAACCAGATCAGCAGCTTCTCCTTCGACCACTTTCAAATTTTCATGCTCGGAAATCTCTTCCTGCATCGCTGACAAATACAATGCTCGATCCGACTGAGTGCGCGGTCCGCGAACAGCTGGGCCCTTACGTCGATTAAGCATTCGAAACTGAATCCCTGAACGATCAGCAACTCGACCCATAAGCCCGTCCAACGCGTCTATTTCCCGCACCAAATGGCCCTTACCTAAGCCACCAATAGCTGGGTTACAGGACAAGGTGCCAATCGTGTCAAAACGATGCGTGACCAAAAGAGTGTTCGCACCAACACGGGCGGCGGCAGAGGCCGCTTCCGTACCAGCATGGCCACCACCAACCACAATCACATCAAATTTGTTATCAAGCATAATTTATCCAAATAAAACGCACGAAAGGTCTGTAGGACATTGAGGACGTATAGAATGGGCTAAACCTACAGTCAAAGAACTCGAACGAATATGTTTCACGTGAAACGGCCTTCAGATGGAACAAAAATGTTTCACGTGAATCATTTGCCGATGCAGAATTCAGAGAAAATAACGTCCAGTAAATCTTCTACGTCTATGCGCCCTGTTACTCGCCCCAGCGACTCGGCTGCAAGTCTGAGATGTTCTGACCGCACGACAGAATCCTGAGATGGAGATAAACTTTGACCCAAATTCTCAACCACTTCTAACAATGCAACCCGATGTCTTTCTCGAGTCATCAAGACATCCGATTGATCCAATTTATGCTCTTTGAGTTGAGCTTGCAGAAAATGTAAAAGATCATCTAAACCATTCGAACTCATTGTGTTTATTGCAATGTATACGTGTTCAGTAGGCGGGGGCATTAAATCGCTTTTGGTCCAAATTCTTGTTGCTCTATCAAAGAGACAATCAACGATGGCTTGATCGCTTGCTTGTAACCATAGGATCAAGTCAGCTTCATCAGCTTTAAGTCGTGTCCTACGTATCCCTTCCTGCTCAACCACGTCACTCGTTTCTCGTAAACCTGCAGTATCACTTAAAATGACCAATTGATCAGAGAGATTTAATTGTACTTCAACCACATCTCGCGTTGTTCCGGGTTGATCTGTCACAATAGCTACATCTCTGCGAGCAAGCGCGTTCAATAAGCTCGATTTCCCAGCGTTAGGCGCTCCAATCAGTGCAATCTTGAAACCATCGCGAACAATTTCGCCACGTCGATTATCGTGCAAATGGTTTTCAATGGTGTTCTTAAGTGCAAAAATTCGCGACCAGACCTGTTCACTTACACTACCAGGAACATCGTCTTCATCCACGAAATCAAATTCAGCCTCTATATATGCACGTTGCTGAATTAACTCTGAACGCCAACCTTCATAGAGGCTTTTCAAGGAACCAGATGACTGGGCAAGAGCTAATCGTCTTTGACCCTCTGTCTGTGCTGTAATAAGATCTGACAACCCTTCCAGTTCAGTAAGATCTAGGAGGCCATTTTCAAAAGCACGACGAGAAAACTCGCCAGCTTCTGCAGGACGGAAATTTGGCATTTCTGATAATGAAAACAACACCGCTTCAACTGTTGCCGGACCACCATGGCAATGAAACTCTACAGTGCTCTCTCCGGTAAAACTGCGTCCGTCTTCAAAAAGGATAACCAACGCTTTATCCAAAACTTCAGAAGTTTGGAAGTGATAAATGTTAGACAATTGCGCATGACGAGGCGCTGGTACGGTGCGCACCATAGTGGGAAAAACACGAGTTGCATGGGGACCGCTGATGCGAATAACGGCCGTCCCACTAGGCAATCCACCGCTGGACAAAGCAAAAACAGTATCGTCTTGCATCGATCATCTCCAGCTCAAAATTGATACGTTTCCGAATCGAGTCGGAAAATCTATGTATTCATTGAATCGAAGAACTCAGCATTGTTTTTCGTTTGCTTCAATTTGTCGATCAAGAACTCGATTGCATCGGTGTTGCCCATTGAAGACAAAATACGGCGCAAGACGAAGATCTTTTGCAAGTCGACTTTCTCGATCAACAGATCTTCTTTTCGAGTCCCTGATTTCAAAATGTCCATCGCGGGATAAGTGCGCTTGTCAGCCACCTTACGATCCAAAACAATTTCTGAGTTACCAGTACCTTTGAATTCTTCGAAAATGACTTCATCCATACGGCTGCCAGTATCGATCAAAGCCGTAGCAATGATCGTCAAAGAGCCACCTTCCTCGATATTACGTGCAGCACCAAAGAAACGCTTCGGACGTTGCAATGCATTTGCATCCACACCACCTGTAAGCACCTTACCAGATGAAGGAACAGTCGTGTTGTATGCACGTCCTAGTCGTGTGATTGAATCAAGAAGAATGACGACATCTCGGCCGTGCTCCACCAAACGTTTCGCTTTTTCGATCACCATTTCAGTCACCTGAACGTGACGTGTAGCAGGTTCATCGAAGGTAGAAGCTACAACTTCACCTTTCACCGTTCGTGACATATCGGTCACTTCTTCTGGTCGTTCATCGATCAACAAAACAATGAGATAAGCTTCTGGATGATTGGCAGTGATCGACTTCGCAACATTTTGCAACAACACAGTTTTACCAGTGCGCGGCGGCGCTGTAATCAATGCCCTTTGTCCCTTACCCAAGGGGGCAACCAGATCAATCACCCGGGCGGAGAGATCTTTCGCCTCAGGATCATCTATCTCCATTTTGAACCGTTCTTCAGGATAAAGCGGCGTCAAATTGTCAAAATGGATTTTGTGTTTGATCTTCTCCGGATCTTCAAAGTTGATCGTATTGACCTGAAGCAGAGCAAAATATCTTTCCCCATCTTTCGGACTGCGAATTGGCCCTTCAACAGTGTCGCCTGTTCTTAAAGAAAATCGACGCAATTGCGATGGAGAGATATAAATATCATCTGGACCAGGCAGATAGTTTGCGCTCGAAGATCGAAGAAAGGCAAAACCGTCTTGAAGAACCTCAACGACCCCCTGTCCGATAATCTCCACATCATCATCAGCAAGCTGCTTCAAAATAGCGAACATCAATTCTTGTTTACGAAGTGTGCTTGCGTTTTCGACATCAAGCTCTTCAGCAAAGCTGATAAGATCTGTCGGGGATTTTGCTTTGAGGTCTTGGAGCTTCATTTGTTCCATGAAAGTCATTCCGTTCTTGTAATGTCGTCGAATAGCTCTGATCAGCTGAATATGAAATTATCAGTCCGAGGAAATTTTCGGGAAGCTTGCTCAAAAATTTTAGACAAGTTCATGCTGTGAAGGTGGGACCCGAACGGGCTGCAGCACATCTGACATCCGCTATTTATATCTCGCGAACCGATTACGCAAGACAAATGAATCTCATCGATATTTTTAGAACGGCTTAACAATGACCATAATGACGATAACAATCATCAAAACTGCAGGAACCTCATTCATCACCCGGTAATATTTCTGAGAATTTGTATTGCTGTCATTGGCAAAGCTTCGCAACCACTTCGCATTGGCCATATGCATGCCTGTCATAACAATCACGCAAGCAAATTTTGTGATAAACCAAATATCGCTCCAAACATTGAGCAGAGTCGTTGCCCAAAGACCAAACACCCAAGTGGCTATCATCGCTGGCGTCATAATCGCTTTCATCAAGCGACGTTCCATAATTTTTAGCTTCTCAGACATGTCAGACCCGACAGCCGCTTCACAATGATAAACGAACAGCCTGGGCAGATAGAGGAGCGCCGCCATCCAAGCGATTACTGAAATAACGTGTGCTGCCTTGACCCACAAAATCATAATCTATCTCCGAAAGGCTCGAACGCGCTCAACCATTTGTTCTACGTGAGGTATCGGCGTCAAAGGTGTAATTCCATGACCTAAATTGAACACCAATGGGCCGTCAGCAAGATTTTCCAATATAGCGTCAATACCCTCATCAAGCGCGCTTCCACCAGCAATCAAACGATTGGGATCCAAATTTCCTTGTACTGGAACTTCCCTTTGCAATTCTTGAGCAAACTTCATTGGTAT
>CALHHQ010000218.1 GCA_938030645.1 uncultured Rhizobiaceae group bacterium | reverse complement strand
ATATCAATGTTAACCATGTTAACGAGTTGTTAAGCTTTATAAGCGTTAATAGAGAAGTTCATTTTTGTGAACCTCGTTGTGATGATCTCCTTTCATTGACACGAGCCTCCCTGTAAACTTTCAAGAGCCTCTCGAGGCTCTTTTTTTTGTCTTGAGTTTGCTTGTTTGGCGTTAAACATCATTGCCAGTCCAGCTTTACGGCGGCAATCTTGCCAACTATGTTGCGAAAAAAGGGGACGTATTTCATGACCGTCGAAGATCAGAAACAGCCGGTTCGGCTTGCTGAGCATTTTGCTGCATCACCAAAGTTCAAGGAACTGTTTTCTGGTGGTATGGATCTGGTTGAAGAAACCGCTGCCTTCTTGGATGGAGAAGGTCGTACATCCGCTAAAACACTCTCCAAAACTGCGAGCGGGCTTTATGGGTCTGAATCCATGCGTCTTACCACGCGCCTTATGCAACTGGCATCTTGGTTGCTTTTGCAGCGCGCTGTTGGAGAAGGCGAGATGACCGTTCAACAAGCCGTTGATGAAAAGAAAAATGTCAAACTCAATCAATTTCCAACACGTCGAACCGGTGCTGGCTGGGATGAAATGCCGGAAGCATTTGTCTCCTTGATCGAACGTTCTGTGTCACTGCAGCGCAGAATTTTGAACTTGGATGAAGAGATTTATGGGTCTGATGCTACCAAAGCTCAGGAAACCAAAGCAAATCCCGTAGCGTCACAACGCGCTCTACTGGAAACTGCGTTTGATCCGCAGTTCAAAAACTAAAAATCAATTTTCTATAATTTGCTAGTTCGTTGACCCAAGCTTGGCAAAAGCCACGCGGGTTAAAGCGCGACCACTGAAACGATCCGAGCGCAATGGGAAGCGTTCGTTTGCAAAGCCTTTGGAATAGACTGATGAAGGAGCTGCGCGTTTTGCGCCGCGCTTGTAGTTAGGCGCTTTCAAGGATGCCAGTGGCCCTGTGCGAGTTGAGGCGGCAACAGCCCAAACCTTCACAGAACGACCGTCTAGATCGCCGATCGACAATTCTGGTTTCATCCGAGTCTGTGACCCTGTTTTGATCGCCGCGATTGTTGTCTTATCCGCAATGATTTTTTGACGCTTTGGAACAGGCACGCGTGCCTTTTCAACTTTGGCTTTTTGCTTGGCTGCAACTGCGGGAGTTGCTGGTTTGGTAGGTGCTCTCCAAACGGGAACTGCTGGTCTAAATTCAGCTGTAGGCTTCAATGAAGCTTGTTGAACCAAAGTTTCCTTCTGAAGCGTTTTGGCAGAGTTCAGTTGTTTGTTGGCGGCCAGTCCAAGTTTTGCGATGTCGTCTGCAGAAGGTCCAACAGGCGCTTTTCGCTTTTTGATCGCTGGCGTTACAACTTGTTTCGCTGCACTCACTGCCGGGGAAGGTTGAGTTTTACGTGCCAAAGCAGTCTGAACGCGTGATTTCAATGCGTCGGATTTTGCAGGACTCAATGCCGCAACCAGCTCCGTTTGCGGATCAGCGGTTTTCTTAACAGGAACGTCAACTGACGGACGAAGCACATTGGTGACCGCTTCTGGTGCGGCCAAAGCCAATTCTGTAGCACCGACTGGTTCAAGTTTATTTGGAGTAACTTGCGCAACAGCTGCTGCTGGTCGACGAAGTGGAACTGCCAAGCGCTGTGGTGCGAGGGCGGCTAGAACAACCTCTTTCTTGGCGTCTTCTTCTGCCTTCTTTGCAATCTCAGCTTCCACATCAGCAGCTTCTTTTGCTTCCAGATCCGCTTTTGCTTTAGCGTCTGCCTTGGCTTTGGCTGCTTCTTCTTGCTGCTGCTTGCGCGTTTTCTTGACGGCCGTCAGGTCTTTTTTAAACGGATCGACTGTCGGCTTCTTAGGCGCTGGTTTTGCTGCTGCAACAACAACGGGTGCTGGCTTAGGCTTTTTGGGCGCAACCTTTTTAGGCGTAACTTTCTTTGGAACCGGCTTCGCAACAGCTTTTCTGACGCGTGTATCGCCTTCTCCCTCGTCTCCATCATTGCCTGAGCGACTGAAAATACGGGCGAGCAGTGATTTGCGAACTGTTGTTTTGCGACGTGACCCGTCGGCATTCAAACCACGTTTGAGATTTGCAGCAGCTGTTTTATAGCCTCGCAATGGTCTGCCGTTTGACGGCACGTGAATTGTTTTCCCACGTGGGAACACGCGTGACAATTGACGTTTGCTCATGCGCGGCCAATGGCGGACACGACCGGTATCGAGGTGTACAAATGAACCTCTATAATACCCAACGCCGCCACGATGTGCTTTCAGACCAAGCGCGCGAAGTTTGCTGACGCTGACGCCCGGGATGAAAAAGTCGAGAGCTTTGCCGCGTGTGTGCTGGCTGGTTTTTGCAACTTTACGTCCGCGACGTCGCAACATTTTGTTGGTGCGTGGTGAGCGGTAGCCTGAGATGACCTGAATAGGTTTATTCGAACCTGTCTTTTGATAGACCTCCCAAACCAAATCCAACAAGGCCGGATCCATTTTGGTGGGTTCTTTGCGGCGCCAGTCACGCAAAAACCGATTGGCTTTGCGAAGACCGCTGGCGATGTATTTGCCATTTTTCTTGAATGTAATGGTCGCACTCTCTTTCGAGTGGCCATAATACATCTTCAAAGTACGCGTCTCCGCACTTGCCGTTGAAAATTGGTTGGAACTGATCGCGATAAGCGATGTGAAGATGAGCGTTAAAGCAAAAAGCAATGGAATCGAAGCGGATTTGTAGATG